>JAOAPQ010000726.1 GCA_025462965.1 Bryobacterales bacterium | reverse complement strand
CCGGACCCCGCGCCCGCGAGGATCAGCATCGGCCCTTCGGTGAAGGCGACGGCGTCGTGCTGTTGCGGATTGAGGCCTTTCAGGAAATCCATCAGGAGGGACATTTGATTTTAACATTTGTGGGGGGCGAGAACCCCCTTATACATGCCGTTTTTTGTAGCTTGTCGGGTGGTTCTTCCCCCGCGCGGAAGGGTGGTGCCGGGCAGATAAAGCGGCGTGATGGAGATCGGCTGTTCACCGGTCTCACAGTAGCACCGCGAACAGCGATTGGTCTCGCGGTGCAGGGCTAAGTTATAGGAAGTATTGAGAATGTCGCGCTGGAAAACGTCGTGACCTTGCCGGTTTGCGAGCTAACGGAGCGGCAGATTCCTTCACCCGGCGACTGAAGGCTGACTACCAACCCAATCGACAGAAACCAGCCCGGACTGCTGGATCTCCCCATCGCCGGTGATGACACTGGCGTCCTCCGCTTGGGCCAATGCAATGGCAAACGAGTCGCCGTAGGCAACCGCATACTCGGCTTTGATCCGGGCTGCAGCTATGATTCCGTCTGCGTCGGGAACTACTACGTGGATCGGCAGTGATGGCAGGCGTTCGAGAAATTCTTCGGCGATAGAGACGCTCCGCCGTTTGGCGAGGATGTAGAAGGTCTCGCCCACGTTGATGGCGCTCATGAACAACTGCACCTTGCCGGCGTCGGCCTCGTACAGAAATTGGCGCACCAGCGGAGCGGCGGGTTCCTGTTGAATCCAAGCCACCATCGCCCAGGAATCAACGACCTTGGATTCGAGCTTCATCACGGGCTTTATCAGCCGCGCGTTCCTCCATCAGTGCATTGGTCAAGCTCTCTCCGCCACGAGCCATTCCCTCCATCGTCCGCCAATCAGGGAACCGGGGCACGAGCCGTTTCAGCACCAGCGACTCTCCGTGTATGTCGATCGCCAACTGCGTTCCCGGTTTCAGATTGAGGCGCTCGCGAAGTCTCTTCGGAATGGCGATCTGTCCTTTCGAGGAGATTGTGGTTTTGTTCATGTAAATTTCTCTTCTTACCGCAGTAAAACTATTCCCATCGTACCACCGGCGGTTCGAGTTTTACAGCGGTAAAAATATCAGGCGCCTGATCGAATCTGACTGCCCCGACTTTCAACCCGCGATCGAAGGGCGCTGACGTCCATAATGGGTTGCCTGTTCGAATGCATGCGCGAGTTGAAGGACGCTGAATTCGTCCCGATGGCGCCCGACGATCTGGAACCCCACGGGAAGGCGCTCGGCCGTGAAACCGCAAGGCATTGAAATCGAGGGGCATTCCGTAATCGTAATCATCCAGCAGCACTTCATCCATTCGATGTAGGTTTTCATTCTGATGCCGTTGATCTCCTTCACCCAAGGCTCGTACACATCGAATGGCGGCACCTGTGTGCTCGGAACGACGAAGTACTCATACCGCTCGAGAAAACGCCGCATGCGGTCCCACACCAGGCTGTGCTGTCCGTTCGCCCGCGCGATGTCAGCGGCCGTGAGCTTCCCCCCGAGCTCGACCGACTCGCGAATCGTGTCTTTGAACAATTCCGGATGCAGGCGCGCTTCGGCGCCGTGACCCGATGCGTAGCCCCAAAGCCGCAGCGTTTCATAGGCTCCGGCGCCACCCGTCAGATCGGGTTCCGCTTCCTCCACGATGCAGCCGAGACTCTCGAACACCTTGCGCTGTGCGTTCACTGCCTGCCGGATGCGCGGATCGAACGGCATGCCTCCCAAGTCGTGGAACCATGCTATACGCACGCCCTTAAAGCTGCGTTCGAGAGGAGCGGCGAACTTTGCGCCGGGTTCCGTAATCGAGATCGGACAGCGTGGGTCCGGCCCAGCCATAACGCTCAAGAGCAGCGCAACGTCCGAAACGGTGCGGCCCATCGGTCCACTGACCGACAGTGTTGACCACGCGTTGCCTTGCGCGGCCTCCGGGACCCTTCCCGGCGCAACGCGGAATCCGACAACGTTGCAAAATGCCGCCGGATTGCGGAGCGACCCGCCATTATCCGAGCCGTCGGCAAGCGGAACCATGTTGGTGGTGAGGCTGACGGCTGCCCCGCCGCTCGAACCTCCGCACGTCTTCGTCAGATCCCAGGGATTGCGTGTCGCCCCGAAGACTTCGTTGAAAGTCTGCGAGCCCGCACCGAATTCGGGTGTGTTCGTCTTGCCCACGAGAACCGCGCCGGCCTTCCTGATGCGTTCCACATGGATCGCATCGTGGTCCGGAACGAAGTCTTTGTAGAGGCGCGAGCCATAGGTGGTGCGGATGCCGGCAGTCGCAACCAGATCTTTGATCGCGATCGGAAGCCCATGCAGCGGGCCGAGGGCCTCGCCGCGTGCCTGCGCCTCATCAGCCTTACGCGCGTCGTCCATCGCTCGATCCGCGACCAGCGTGACGATCGCGTTTACTTTCGGATTGACGTGTTCGATCTGGCGCAGGTGCGCAGTCATCACCTCGCGGGCGCTGAGTTTCTTTTGGCGGATAAGGCCCGCCATTTCAACAGCCGTGAGTGCGCAGATATCAGGTGTGGGTGCGCCCAACATCGGGGTAGCGGCGGCAGCGCCGAGCAGACGTGCGGCGTCGCGGCGGGAAAACGGATAGTCCGGCATATGGCGTCAGACTTCCAGTATGAATTAATCCCCGGAAATGCTCTTCGGAACGGAAGGGGTGGGGACCAACCACGCTTTCCACGAAGGGAAAGTTGTCTTAGCTATCGATAATGCCAGCATCAGAAGCGTGATCCCGAATGCCGCCACGATGGTCTCCCCGATCGTCAGATTCTCTTTCCAGAACCCGAGCCAGCGCCCGTATACCAACTCGATGTGGACCCAATAAACGAGGAGCGATGTTGTCCCGAACTGTCGAACCCAGCTCCAACCCTGCACGCCCGATTGCAGCGTCCAAAGGTAGGCAAATGCAACTCCCATCAGCATGACACCGAGCTTGATGAGGATAAGCGCTGGACTGTTCAGCCAGAAATCGACCTTGGAATAAATCGAAAGCGACATCGAGGACATCGTATACGCTGCAAAGGCCAGCGCCGTTCCGCCCATAGCAACCCATTGCATCGCGTGGCCGATCTGCTCGTCCTTCAGCGTGCGCAGCAGGCTGCCGAAACTGACTCCGAACGCGAGAAAAGCCGCCCACGGGAAGAAACCGAAGAAATTTGGGTTCGGCGCCAGGTAATCGCGGACGACCGCCGGCACCCCGGAGAAATCGATCTGCGATACGAGCGGCGCGGCTGCCGCGATGGCGACGCCCAGCACCGCGCAGAGACGAATCCTTTCACTCGTCGGGAACAGCGCCATTACGGATGCGACGGCGATTGCGAAGCCCATGCAGTTCAAAATGTCCACCCGGAGCAGGTCGCTCCACTGCCGCGCGGAGGAGAACGCCCACAATTGAATCCGGAACAGGAATGCGATTCCCAGCAGGAAACCCGCGCGATTCAGAGCGGCCCAGACCCTGCGGCCCGGGGACAAGCCCTTACGCTCCGTGCTATCCATCAGAAACGCCAGCGTCACGCCGGTAAGAAACAGGAAAATCGCGGGGGGCATGCCGCCGACGAATTGGGAGAGCTGGTAGGGGCCGCCGTTGCGTAAATCCTGACGGGTGAATGAGTTGAAGACGTGACCCTGCAGCATGATGATTGCCGCGATGCCACGGACCCAGTCGAGATAGAGAAGGCGGGAAGAGGAACTCACCGGTTTGAAGGATTGCAACATCAGGGCCAAACCCCAGGCTATTTGCCGGGGTACACTTTTTGAACACCTTTCGGCGTTTTAAGTCTCAGCGCGGAGTCGGCAATCTTCGGATTCACCTTCAGGTTGGAATACGTCACGATCTGGTAATCTCCGGAAGGAAAGTACAGTTTCTGCTGAACCGGGTAGCCGGTCTTTTCTGAAAGCCAGAGCTCCACTTTCGGCAACTGATCGCGCACTTTCTTCGACTTCGGGATGAGCTGCAGGTGGAGAGCCTTCTCGCCACCCACGGTATCCTCGCCGAGCGACGTGATGTCGTAGGCGCTCGAGAGTTCCTTGCCCGAACTTCCGAAACCCAGCAGGAAGAACTGGTCGAACAAATCGCGATACTTGCCGGCCTGATATTCCTGCACGGTATTGATCTTGGGATAGTAAACGTCCGCGACTTCACCTTGGAGCGCGACAGTCTTTTCATCGGGGGGCGCGAAGGTGATCAGCACGCGCATATCGTGCGGGGAGGGGCGCTTCAACAGCATCGTGCCGGTTTCGGTGTGGTCCACGCCTACGGCCGCGTTATGGGTGACGCGGTTGATGTTGGCGCTCACGCCCTGGAAGGCCGCGGCGTTCTGGTCCATTCGGGCCAGGGCATCGGAGACAGGGTCGGCGGCGGGGGAGGGTGGAGCGGTGAGGGTTAGGAGAACGATAGGCCACAAAAAACGACCGCCTGTCCCACGGTGACGGGGCGTCATTGTTTTGCGAAGGCCATGTAGCCTTCGATACCCTGTTCCGAATCGTAGATGGGTTCCAGGCGGGTGACCGTGCCGGATTTGTGGAAAGTGGAGCGCAGGATATCGCTCACGCGAGCGAGGCGTTCCTGTTCCGGGATTCGCGCAACCAGTTCGGGCTCGATCCAAAACACCTGGCCATCATGCGTTCCGGGGAGAAGAACGATTTCACTTGCCTTCGGGATCTTCGGTGAATCGCGGAACCATTCCCGGGGCGTAAGAAACATGAACGCCAGGATCACGCCGACCATCACGTCGTACTGCCACGACGCGCGCGGGAAATCCCACAGAATAAAGCGTTTCAGGCCGGAAAACACTTACCTCAGTGTAGCATCGTGCGCCGCGACGGACGCTTCGAGGACGCCCACGCCGTCAATACGGGCACGGACGCGGTCGCCCGGCTTTATGCGCGCGCCTTTGGGGCAGCCGGTGGAGATGAGATCGCCTGGGTGGAGCGTCATATAGTCGCTGTGGAACCGCACGAGTTCCAACGGCCGCGTGCGCATGTGGCGGACGAAATCGCGGGAGCAGACACCATCGTTGTGCTCGGTGATCACTTCGAGATCGTCCACCTCCGGCACCTCATCCGCCGTGACAATGACCGGGCCGAAGCTGAAGAAAGTGTCGAAGCTCTTGGCGCGCGTCAGGTAGCGCGGGTTTTTGCGCAGCACGTCGAGAGCGGTGAGATCGAGTGTAGTGGTATAGCCGTAAATGGCGTCCCGCACGTTCTCCGTGGTGAGGAATCGGCTGGTGCGGCCGATTACGACGCCCAACTCGCCTTCCGCGTCCACATCGTTCGAGAATTGCTCCGGCGGCAGCCTGATCTCACCGCCCGGTTCGAACATGCAGGAGGCGGGTTTCATGAAGCTGCCGGGCTCTTCCGGCTGCACGGCATTGATGTCCTCGGCATGCGAGAGGTAATTGAGCCCGATGCACCAGATCTTCGGCGGCACATCGTAGGGAAGCAGGGGTTTCACCTGGTGCAGAGGAATGGGCGGTACGCCCTTCACGGGAATCTCCTTGACTCCCTCCTGGATAATTTCGAGCAGATTGTTCGGCAGCCGGGTGCGGTGCTTCGAGTTGATATCGAGGATCGGCGCTACGCCGCCATCCACCAGCACACCCGCGTGCTTCTGTCCGCTATAGAGAAAGGTTAATAATTTCACGCCTATGCTGTTGTATCAGAATTCCATCTTGTCCATCAGCGCGTCAAGCGCCGCCTGGGCCGCGGCGCGCTGTTGTTGAAGCTGATTCCGCTCGTCCTGGAGGGTGGCGATTTGGGCTTCCTGGGCGGCCATCTTGGTGGCGTAACCCTGCACTTGCTGCTGTTGGCCGCTGACGTTGTTCAGTGTCGTGATGTTCTGGCGCAGCCGGTCCTGGTCGTGGTTCAGATTGTCGATTTTCGTTTGCAAATCGCGGGCCTGGGCGTCGAGAGCGGCGATCTGGCGCTTGGCGTCGAGAATCTGCTGGAGCTGGCGGCGCGCGGCATCGCTCAGAACCTTGTTCTGGGCGTACGTCGCCAGCATCTCCGGAGTAAAGTTTGTGAGCGAGATGGTGTTGACATAGACGCGCTCTTCGGAGACGGCCAACTTTTGGGTGCTGGCTGCGGGCAGAGGAAGTTCGAAGCGGTAGGACGTGGGCGAAGTCTCAGCCGGCTTGGGCGAAAGGAGTGTGTATTGCTGCCGGACCGCGTGCTCGACGATGAGCGTCTTCGCCTTGGCGTCCACGTTTCGCACGGTGTAGGTCTTGGTTTCCTCCGCTGCAAGCCGGGATGTGAGCACTCCGCGATTCACATGCACTTCGCGAACGATGGCGTTCTTGGAATCGTAGGCCGTCGTCACGCGCGTGCCGAGATCGACGGCGTAGCTGATGAGGCGCTTGTCTCCGCTCTTCACCGTTTCGACCAGGGCCTCGCCGCCATATGCGCCACCGTCGAAAACGGTGATCGGGCCGCCATCGAGCGTCTTGCCGGTGGAGTTGGTGAGTTCGGCGGCTTGCAACGGATTTTGCGTGGATTGGTCGGAATAGATCAGCAGTTTGCGGCCGGTGATCTTCTGCTGAAGAAAGGGCAGCATGGCGGATTCGTTCTTGCGGATCGTCACGGGCGCGGCTATCTGGTACTCGAAGAGTTCACCCAAGTCGCGGCCGGCCGCCTGGGCGAGGATGGAGCTCTCGGCGAAGCCAGGGGCCGGGGGAGGCGCTGCATTCGGCAGTCCGCCGATGATGCCGCCCAAAACGCCACCGCCGGATCCC
>JAOAPQ010000724.1 GCA_025462965.1 Bryobacterales bacterium | reverse complement strand
ACCATTCGCACGGCGCAATCGCCGCCTACAAGGTGGAAGAGCACGAGGGAAAGCCCGTTCTTACGCCGGAATGGGTTTCGCGTGAAATGGATTCCCCCGAACCGCCCGTCATCACCAGCGGCGTGGTGTTCGCGCTCGCCTCCGGCAGCCACGCAACCCTTTACGCTCTCGATGCACTCACCGGCAAAGAGATGTACTCCACCGGCAGCCAGGTCAACGCTCCCGGCAACCAAACCGGCGTAACCCTCGCCAACGGCCGAGTCTTCTTCACCACCACAGACGGCACCCTGTACGGGTTCGGAATCTTCCTGGAGCGATGATGGCGACCAGGAGCAATTCTAAATCTCGATCGGAAAACCGAAACAATAAAGTGTGTTGTCCGCAGTCCCGAAGCAGATATGCCCGTTGGCAATAGCCAGCGCGCTGGAATGAACCACTGACGTCACGGCGTCCCCGCTCGAATACAACTGCTTGCCCGTATGCGCATCCAGTGCGTAGAGCACGGCATGCCCTGATTTTTCGCCGCTATCGAGCGCAAAAACAACGCCGTTCTGAATTACCGGCGCAAGCGGCGAGCCGAGGTCCCGCGAAACCCAGTCCGGCGCGAGTGTAACCGCGCCGCTTTTCTCGACCACCCGGAACGCCGCGATTTTCCCGTCGCCGGCCGCATAGATCCACCGCGCCCCGTTCGGGTCCACCCAGGTAGCCAGCCCGGAGACCGCCCCCGGGACCGTAAGGCCGCCCTGCCCGGCCGCCAGCTCCCGGCCTTTCCACGGGAAGGGAATCGGCGCCACGCCCCCGTGGTAAATGGTTCCCTCCAGTCCGATTGATACTCCGCCGCTAGCTCCCGGCATCGCCTCGAAAGTCGCCTTCGCCTCCGGATTCGCCGTATCGATCGACCACACGCCATCCGGCACGCCCCGGCACCCATGCGATGTCGTTGTGTAGACCACCTTGCCCCACAGGTTCAGCGCCGAAGGATTTGCGTGCGGAGGCAAGAATCTCTGCGCGGGCGCCATATCCACGCCATCGGCCGGACGGATCGTATGCAGCACGCCGTCGCTCGCCACGATGTAGAACGGCCGCATGGGAGTTGTCCCTTCGTCGTCCTCGCGAATCTTCGTCCCCGGCGGAGGCGGCGCCAACACGGGCGTTGCGGTGAGCCCCGATCCGCAACCCTCTCCCGCGGCGTCGCTATCGATATGGCGCTTCCAGAACACCCGCCCCAGATCCGCGTCCACCGCGAAGATGTTGTCGGAAGCGCCGCCCACAAACACCAGTTCCTTAACGCCGCGATGGGTAATAATCGGCCCTAACATCACCGGCGCCGTCAAGGAGTTCAAGCCCTTCGACTGGTTATCGAGCGTTCGCTTCCAAAGCAGCTTCAACTCGCCCACGTTGCCGGGCTGAATGCTTTTCCCGCGTTTCTGCCAACCGCTATGCTGCGGATCGCCGCCGTAATTCAGCCAATCCGCGGCCCCGCACACCACCGCAAAAAACGCCAGCAAAACCGGCAGTTTCCGCATCGCACTAGAACGTCTTGAGCCGCATATTCCGCGTTTCAATCTTCATCGCGGCTGTAGTTTTATGCAGTTGAATCCCGATCTCCCCATCCATCTTCCGATTCTTCTGATCATCGTCAATCAGCATGCTCATCACCCGTCCGTTGATCAACTGAATCAGCGTATTCCCGCGCGCAATAATCTCGATATCGTTCCAATCCTCAACCTTGATCAGACCCTTCAGCTGATCGCCTTCCCCGGTCGATCCAATGGCCCCGACTTTCTTCCCGTCCGGCACATAGGCGATCTGTCCCCGCAGCGCCAGAAAACCGCGCCCGCGCTCCTCATAAACCTGCCCGGTGTATTGCTGCTTGCCATCGATATCCGCCTGATAGCCCTTCAGCACCCACTTGGCGACGTCCGGCAACTCCACGCTGCGATACTGCACGCCGCTGTTCCCGGTCTCCCCCGTCAGCTTGTACTGCATCTTCAAATCGAAATCCGCGGGCGACCCGCCCTTCCAGATGCAAAAAATATTCTGCTTCGGCTGATGGTCGGCCTTCGTCTCCCCCACCATAACGCCGTCCTGCACCCGCCAAAAATCCGGATCGCAGTCCCATCCCTTCAGCGACTTTCCGTCGAAGATCTCATGAAATCCGCTCTCTTCCAGCGGCCCCACCGCAGGACCTCGCTGCGCGCTAAGCCATCCGGCCGCCGCCGCGGTCAAACCAAGGAATCGAATAAATCTCGTCATCTGCTTTATCTCCCTGACTGAACCTTGACCCAGGCACGATCGGCAGCCGACCGCAGCACCGCGTCCGTAACGTAATCCGTCCGTAGCGCTTCGGCAAACGTCGGTGAGGCCGGCCCGCCGCCATCCAGACTCTTAAGAAAGTCCGCAACCTGATGGATGAACGTATGCTCGTACCCGATCTGCAATCCCGGCACCCACCAGTTCTTCATGTAAGGATGGTCGCCATCCGTCACGTGGATGCTTCGCCAGCCGCGCAAACGGCTTTCATCGCGATGATCGAAATATTGCAGCCGATGCAGATCGTGCAGGTCCCACATGACCGACGCGTTCTCGCCATTGATCTCCAGCGTGTACAGCGCCTTATGCCCGCGCGCATACCGCGTCGCCTCAAACGTCGCAAGCGAGCCATTCCGGAAACGTGCGAGGAACGCGCTCGCGTCATCGATCCGCACCGGTTCCTGCTTCCCGGTAAGCGTGTGCTTGCGCGATTTGATGAAAGTCTCGGTCATGGCCGTAACCTCATCGATCTCCCCATTCAGCCACAGCGCCGTATCGATGTTGTGCGCTAGCAGATCGCCCGTAACGCCGCTTCCCGCGACGCTCGCATCCAAGCGCCACAGACCCTCGCCGCCCTGCGGCAGCTCGCTCGAAATCGTCCAATCCTGTAGAAAAACCGTACGGTAGTGGAAGATCTTCCCGAGCCGGCCCTCATCGATCAACTGCTTCGCAAGCATTACGGCAGGAACGCGGCGGTAGTTGTACCAGACCATGTTCGCCACGCCTGCGGCCTCAACGGCTTTCACCATCGATTCCGATTCCGCGGGGTTGCGTCCAAGCGGCTTTTCACACATCACCATCTTGCCGGCCTGCGCCGCCGCGATCGCAATCTCCGCATGCGTATCGTTCGGGCTGGCGATATCCACCAGATCGATATCCGGCGATTCCACCAGCTTGCGCCAATCGCTCTCGGGACGCTCGTATCCCCACTTCCCCGCGAATAATCGCGCACGATCGCCGGTCCGTGCGCAGATAGCCTTCAGAACCGGCTCGTAGGGCACGTCAAAGAAATTTGCGGCCTTGCCGAATGCGTTCGAGTGAGTACGGCCCATGAAGCCGCAGCCGATAACACCGATATTCAGTTTCTTCATCAATCCCAGCCGTGAGCATTTCGAACAGCGATCATAGTCCGTAGAACATCATTCCACGTCCCCGGCTCAAGCATTACCGCGTTCGGGAACATGCACCCATCCCAGCAGATATGCGCGAACGCGCGAGTCGCTTGCCCTTTGTCATCTCGCATCCATGCGCCCGCGTCGCGAACAATATCCAGCTTTCCGTTCGGATCGAACGGCAGGCAATGGTGTCCCGTCTTGTCATGCGAACCCGTACCTTTCACCGTGCCGTCATTCTGCGCCACATGAAAATCGAATGTCCACGGACGCAAAGCCCGCGCCATCTTCCGGTACGATTCCGCCAGACGCTCCGTCTGCGACCAATCAAAATCCTCAGGCAGCAGGCGGTCCTCTGGCGCATTGTGACCCATCGTGAACAGCATTGTATGGGCCATATCGGCCTGGAACCCCACGGTTTCCGGCATCCCGACGAGCTCAAGCAATTCCACGTTGCGCCGCCAGCTATGCATCCCCGCCCAGCAGATCTCCCCTTCAGCGGCCAATTTTTCGCCAAAGCCCTGGGCGATCGTACCGGCTTCCCGAAAGGTCTCCGCGATTCTCTTCGTACTCGCGTCCGGATCCGTCACCCAATCCGCCGGACTCGCCGCCGAATCGATTCGAATGACACCGTAGGGCCGCACTCCCAGATCCCGCAGCTTGCGCCCGATCTGACAGGCCTTGCGAACCTGCGTCAGAAACCGCCCGCGCTCCGCTTCATCCCCCATTGCCGACCCGCCTCCGGTCGGCGGCCAAACCGGCGCCACCAGCGAACCCGCGCGCAGATTCCGCGACCGCAGCTTCTCCGCCAGGCGCGCGAGATCGTCGTCTGACGAATCAATGTCCGTGTGCGGCAGTGACAGAAACAGATCCACGCCATCGAACCGCACGCCGTCCACCTCGGCCCCCGCCGTAAGGTCCAACATCGTATCCAGATCGATGAACGGCTCCGACTCGGGACCTTTCCCAACCAAACCCGGCCACATGGCGTTGTGCAGCGCCGGAAACCTATGACTCGTAGTCGAGGAACTCATTAGCTTCTCACCTTGATATAGGAAGGTCCGATTTCCGCGATCGATCTGGTCCCGCACTGCCTCATCACCAGATCCAGCTCTCCCCGCAGAATATCGAGCACACGCTCGACGCCGGCCTGGCCGAACGCTCCCAAGCCCCATAGATACGGACGCCCGACGCACACTGCCCGCGCTCCCATCGCGAGCGCCTTAAACACGTCCGTGCCTCGCCGGAAGCCTCCATCGATCAGCACGGGGATTCTGCCCTTCACCGCATCCAGAACCTCCGGCAAGCACTCGATGGTGCCCCGCCGGCTCTCTTCCGCGCGTCCGCCGTGGTTCGATATCACGATCCCGTCCACGCCATGCTCGCAGCAGAGTTGCGCGTCTTCGTGCGTCTCGATCCCCTTCAGCACGAGCTTCATCTTTGTGATCTGTCTCAAGCGGTGCACGAAGTCCCACGTCATCGCCGAGTTGTAGATGTACATCCCATCGGTATTGATGCCGTTGAACATCGGATATCGCGCGTAGGAGCGCTGCGGCCCCGGCGGATGGCACATTGAACACTGTCGCGAATCGAGCTTCTTCGCCCTCGTGCCCGTTTCCGTGTTGCGGCCGACCGTGAGGTCCACTGTCAACGCCAGAACCGGGCACCCGGCCTGTTCGGCATGCCGCACCAGCTTTTCCGTCACGTCCCATCGCGAGGTCGCATAGAGCTGAAACCAGATCGGCTGTCCGGCTGCTTCGAGCACCTTTTCGATTGGCGAAGTGGAAACGGTCGAAAGAATTTGCAGCGTTTTGCGCGACCGCGCCGCTCCCGCCGTCGCCATTTCCCCTTGCGCATGAAACGCCTTCTGGCTGCCACAAGGGGCGATGATGATCGGAGTTTCCCACCGCGATCCGAACAGCTCGATGTGCATGTCCGCCTGGCTGACATCCACCATGCGCCGCGGCCGGAGCTGGATCTGGTTGAAGCCTGCCCGGTTCGCCAGAAGCGTCGCGTCGTCGTCCACGCCGGTGGCCATGTAGCCGAAGTGTGCCGGCGGAATGGCACGGCGCGCCGCCGGCTCAAAATCCATGACGTTCAAGGCGTCCTTCGGATCGGAAATAATGTCGCCGTCCTGCTGCTGCCAGGACATTGCCGGGAACGCGCCCGCGAGCGGGCTGGCCACGAGAAACTTGAGGAATCGGCGGCGATTCACGTCTGGACGAATAGGCACCATGTTGTGGATTCCCAAGTCTATCCGAACCGGAATCATTTCGGAAGTGGAGAGAGGCATAATGGATTCGTGCGGAATTCGGCATTATGCGTTGCGGTTGTATGGCTCTCAGCCACCCCCGTCCTCACCATGGCCCAGGATCTGAAGTTACCCGACGGGCCGGGGAAGGACACCACTCAAAAGGTATGCGGCTCCTGCCACGGCGCGGAGCTGGTGATCGGCCGGCAGGAGACCCGCGAGACCTGGGGCGCGGTCGTCGATGATATGATCCAGCGCGGCGCGAACGGCACCGAGGAAGAGTTCTATCAGGTGGTCGATTACCTCGCCGTCAACTTTTCTCCCACCTCGCCCGCGATGAAAATCAACGTGAACAAGGCGAGCGCCAAGGATTTGGCGACTGCTTTGCGGCTCCCGCAAAAACAGGCGGACGCAATCATCGAGCATCGGACGGCGAAGGGCGGCTTCAAATCGGTGGAAGAGTTGGAAAAGGTGCCCGGAATCGACGCGAAGAAAATCGAAG
>JAOAPQ010000712.1 GCA_025462965.1 Bryobacterales bacterium | reverse complement strand
GGCAAGCAGAAGCTGATCGATACGGCTGGCCGGATTGATCGGTTTGAGCGGAAGTACGCGGCTTCCCGCAGCGACAAGAAACAGGCTGTAAAGTCTTAAGGATAAAGGTCAAAAGCGACAGGCCACGAAAAACGATGGCCTGTCCCACTTGACGGGTTAGCGGTGGTTTGAGTTAGTGACGTAACTAGGATTTGGTCTTGGCCTTTTCTTTGGCTTCTTCCGCTTCTCTTTTTAATTGCCGTTCTTTGCGCATCTTGTCGTATTCGGCGCGTTGCGTGTCCTTCAGGATGGCGTGGACCTGATCCACCTGGCTCTTGTGGATCGCCGTCATGTCAGGCCGGTAGCGTTCGTGCAGATCCTGCATGCGCTTGTCGGTAACGTCGAGAATATCGCTTAACTGCACAACCTGCTTGGCGTCCAGCTTCAGGCGTGTTCGCAATTCGTCAATGTAGCGCTGGCGGAACTCCGCAGCTGTCGGTTTCGATTTCGCTATCACCGTTTTCGCCGTGTATAGCCGATCGCTGACCACGCCAAGCCCTGCGCCAGCCGCGAACACCATGAGCAAGTAGAACCAAGCCGAAAGACTGGACTTTCTCATTGGACGCGGTTCTCCGTATTCATGAGCTCGAGGCGCACGGGGGCGGAAAAGGTCCCGAACTCCCTGCCGTGCTCACTGGCTATCTCTTCGACATAACTGCCGGAAAAGAAAGCGGAGGGCTGCTGGGCCGAAACAACCAGGAACAGGCCCAGCGCAAAAGATAGAGCCGTCGCGGCCGCAGCCATCGATTTAGCGACGCGCTCGAAGATCATGCTCTTCGATTGCCGCGCCTCGATAGCCCGCCACACCATCGGCATGAAATTCGGACTTGCCTCGGGCGAGCCGCAAGCTTCGCGGTAGCGCTCGAACAGCCGGTCCAACTGTGGTTCGCGTTTTCCGTAATCTTCAGATTTCATCTGGTTCACTAATCCGGTACACCGGCTTTCGCCGGCTGAGAGGGCGCGGGCATGGCCTTCAGGACGCGCTGCCGCGCTCTAAACAACCTCACTTTAAGGGCGTTCTCGTTGACATTGTAGATCTTTTCCATCTCCTTCAGCGAGAGACCCTCAACCTCTTTCATCACCAGCAGAAGACGGTCTTCTTCCGAAACAACCGAAAGCAACTCCTCCACGTACTGCCGTGTTTGCCGATTCTGCTCGGTCGCAAGATCAGCCTTGCTGCTTGCTACCGCGTCCGCCACCACCACCTGCTGCTCGGAAAGATCCGCCATTCGGGATTCCATCCGGCGTCGACGCTTCCGGAGATAGTCATACGACGCATTCACGGTGAGCCGGTACAACCAAGGCTCGAAAACTTCCGGCGTTCTCAACTGGTCGAGTGAGAAATACAAACGGAGAAACACCTCCTGGCCCACATCTTCCACGTCCTCCGGGTGACCGATCAATCTCGCAATGGTGCCTAAAATCCTCCGACGGTACGCCAAAACGACATCGTTAAACGCGTTTTCATCGTTTTTCTGAGCACGTCGGATTAATTCGAAATCGACCAGCATGCGGTTTCATGCCGGCATCAGTTTAGGCGTCCCGGCAAGTAACAAGGTTACAAGGGTTTAGACGTCGCGACAACGGGTAGGGGCGCGGTCAAAATTTTTCATAACCGGGCGCTTGACAGATTGGCACTCATATTTTATTATGTTTTGTAGATGAGATTACGTGACGTAGTCGAATCCGAAATCAACAGAAAGGAATCTATACAACCATGAGTCTGACTGTCGATCCATTACACGGCTTGCGCCTTTTCGAGGACGCGGTGACGCGGATGATGAGCGAACCCCGAACCTCTCGCCCCTGGTCTCCCGCGACGGATATTATTGAGACTGAAAACGAACTCGTTCTCAAGGTAGACCTCCCGGACGTCCAACTGAATGACATTGACGTCCAGGTAGAGAATCAGACCCTTACCATCAAGGGTGAGAGGCATTTTGAACGAGACGATAACAGCAAGGGTTTCCACCGGATAGAGCGCAGTTACGGAACTTTTGTCCGCAGTTTCACCGTGCCCAGTACCGTGGATACGGAGAAGGTAGCGGCGGATTACAAGAATGGCGTTCTAACTGTTCGGCTTCCTAAGAAGGAAGCAGCGAAGCCCCGTCAGGTGAAGGTTGGCGGGCAGGAGAACGGTCAAGCTCAGTCGATCAAATAAAGGTCGGCATTCCTTAATTAACTGTGGGCCGCATAGCGCTAGCCTCCGGGCTAGCGCTATGCGGCCTTTTCGTGCATCAAAAAGAAAGCCGGCGGCGGTAGAGATTTCATCAGTAAGCCCGTCTGCCGGGAGGCATATAAATGTTCCGCTTTGATAAACTTACTCAAAAAGCACAGGAAGCAGTGCAGCAGTCGCAGGCGGTCGCCGAAAAGCACGGCCACCAGGCAGTCCATCCCCTACATCTCCTGATCGCGCTCGCAGAGGAGCGCGAGGGAATCGTTCGACCCGTCCTTGAAAAAACCGGCGTTCAGCCCGATGCGGTGCTCGCGGAGGCGGAGCGACTGCTGCAATCCATCCCGAAAGTCGCGGTCAGCGGCGGCGGGCCCCAGGTCGGCATGATGATTTCGCCCAGCACGAACCAGGTGCTCGAAGGGGCTTTCAAAGAAGCGGAGCGCTTTAAGGACGAGTTCGTCTCAACCGAGCATCTGCTGCTCGCCATCGCCGATCAGAAATACGATCCCGCAGGAAGCCTGCTGCAGCGCGCGGGCGCCGATCACGACGCGATTTTGAAAGCTTTGGCCGCGGTGCGCGGCACGCAACGGATTACGGACCAGAACCCGGAGTCCAAGTACCAGGCGCTGGAGCGTTATTCGAACGATCTGACCGACATGGCCCGTAAGGGCAGGCTCGACCCGGTGATCGGCCGGGACGAAGAGATACGGCGCGTGATGCAGGTGTTGAGCCGGCGCACGAAGAACAACCCGGTGCTGATCGGCGAGCCCGGCGTCGGGAAGACGGCCATCGTCGAAGGATTGGCGCACCGGATCGTCAAAGGCGACGTTCCGGAGCAGCTTGTGAATAAGCGTCTGCTAGCCCTGGACCTGGGTTCGATGGTCGCGGGCACCAAGTTCCGGGGCGAGTTCGAGGACCGTCTAAAGGCCGTCCTGAAGGAAATCACCGATTCGCACGGCGAATTGATCTGTTTCATCGACGAGCTCCACACTTTGGTGGGAGCGGGCTCGGCCGAGGGGGCAATCGACGCGGCGAACATGCTCAAGCCGGCGCTGGCCCGGGGCGATCTGCGCTGCATCGGTGCGACTACCCTTTCGGAATACCGCAAGTATGTCGAGAAGGACGCGGCTTTGGCGCGGCGCTTTCAGACGGTGCTGGTGGGAGAGCCGACGGTCGACGACACCATTGCCATTCTCCGCGGCCTGAAGGAGAAATACGAGATTCACCACGGCGTCCGAATCAAAGACTCAGCGATTGTAGCGGCGGCGGTGTTGTCGCACCGGTACATCAGCGACCGTTTCCTGCCGGATAAGGCGATCGATATTATCGACGAGGCCGGTTCGGCGTTGCGGATGCAGATTGGCAGCATGCCGATTGAAATCGACCAGATGGAACGGCGGATCTCGCATCTGGAAATCGAGCGGCAGGCGTTGAATCGGGAGAAAGACCCCGCGTCGCGTGAGCGTTTGCGCCAGGTGGAGAATGAGCTCGAGCGGATTCGCGGCGAGGCTGCCGGCTTGCAGGAGCGCTGGAAGCGCGAGAAGGATGCGATCAACCGCGTCAGCCAGGCCAAGAAAGACCAGGAGCAGGCGCGGCTGGATGAAGAAAAGGCCACGCGCGAGGGCGAGTGGGAGACAGCTTCGCAGCTGAAATACGGCAAGCTGGCGGAGATTGAGCGCGAACTGGGCGAAGCGACCAAGGCTTTGGAGAGTGTCAAATCCGGTTCCCCCTTATTGAAGGAAGAGATCGACGAGGAAGATATCGCGCGCGTTGTGGCCAAGAGTACGGGCATTCCGGTTGCGCGCATGCTCGAAGGCGAGGTGCGGAAGCTGATCACGATGGAGACGCGGCTGCATGAGCGTGTGGTTGGGCAGGACGAAGCGGTCCGGCTGGTGGCGAACGCCATTCGCCGCAACCGCGCCGGCCTGAGCGATCCCAACCGGCCGATCGGCAGCTTTATCTTCCTGGGCGCAACAGGCGTCGGGAAGACCGAGGTCGCGCGTGCGCTCGCGGAATTCCTTTTCGACGATGAAAAGGCCATGATTCGGGTCGATATGTCCGAATACATGGAGAAGCATGCGGTTTCCCGCATGATGGGCGCGCCTCCCGGATACGTCGGCTACGACGAAGGCGGCCAGTTGACGGAACATGTACGGCGCAAGCCGTTCTCGGTCGTGCTGTTCGACGAAATCGAGAAGGCGCATCCGGACGTGTTTAACGCGATGCTGCAGATCCTGGACGACGGCCGGCTGACCGACGGACAGGGGCGCACGGTGAACTTCAAAAACACGGTGATCATCATGACCTCGAATGTGGGGTCGCAGATGATCAAGGAATCCGCGCGGATCGGGTTCTCGGTGAATACGCGCGACGAGAACAACGATGGCGTGCGGACCCGGCTCCTTACGGCGCTGCGGCAGACGTTCCGTCCGGAGTTTCTGAATCGCGTGGACGATGTGATCGTGTTCAACGCTCTGTCGAGGGAACATCTGCGCAGCATCGTGGATATCCAGCTGCAGCGGTTGGTCGTGCAGCTCCAGGGCCGCGGTTTAAAGATGGAGGTCACGACGGCGGCGAAGGATGTACTGCTCGGGGAAGGTTACGACCCCGCGTATGGCGCACGGCCGATGCGGCGTGCGATCCAGAGGCTGATTCAGGATCCGCTTTCGCTCAAACTGCTGGAGAGCGAATATCTGACGGGCGACACGGTGCTGGTGGATGCCGAGGGAAACAAGTTGACTCTCGGCAAACGCGCGGCGCCGCCGCCGCCGCCCGAAGAGGCTGAAGCGGAACGGGAGCAGTTGGAACCGGAACATAGCAATGCATAGCGAGAACACTTTCAAGACGGTGCTGCTGCTCGGGCTGCTGAGCGCGGTTCTGGTCCTTGGCGGCGGCGCGATTGCCGGCCGCCAGGGACTGTATTTCGGGCTGCTGTTCGCGGTGGCGACGAATTTCTTCAGCTATTTTTTTTCGGACAGGATCGCGCTTGCGATGTCGGGAGCAATCCCGCTGACACCGGAAGAGAATCCCGAGGTATACAACCGGGTGGCGCCGCTGGTGGCGAATATTGCGCAGCGGATGGGCTTGCCGATGCCGCGGCTTTATATCATTCCCGACGATTCACCGAACGCGTTTGCGACGGGACGCAATCCGAACCACGCTTCCCTGGCATTTACGTCGGGCATCCTGCGGTTAATGGACAATCGCGAGCTGGAAGGGGTGGTGGCGCATGAGTTGGGCCATGTGCTGCACCGCGACATTCTGATCAGTTCCGTGGCGGCGACGATTGCGGGCGCTATTACCGCGCTCGCGCGCATGGCTTTCTTTTTTGGAGGGAGCCGGGACGAGGAAAACCGCGGGAGCGGTGTGATCGGATCGGTTCTGATGCTGGTGCTCGCGCCGATAGCGGCGCTGTTGATTCAGATGGCGATCTCGCGCACGCGCGAGTACGATGCCGACGCGGCGTCCGCGAAGTATACGGGAAATCCGGCGGAGCTGATTTCGGCGCTGCGGAAGTTGGATGTTTTTTCGAAGCGCTTGCCGATGGAGACGAATCCGGCGACGTCCCACTTGTGGATTGTGCAGCCGTTTACGGGTGAGAGTTTGATGAAGATGTTTTCGACGCA
>JAOAPQ010000685.1 GCA_025462965.1 Bryobacterales bacterium | reverse complement strand
ATCGATGCGCAATGACTGGGGAGAGAACGCGTCCAGCGTTGGAAGCCGCGCATATCAAACCATATTCTAGAGGGGGCCCGCACGAGCTATCCAACGGAATTCTCCTCCGAAGCGACTTGCACAAGCTAATGGACAAGGGTTACTTGGCCATTGATCCGGACGACCAACGGATTTTAGTCAGTTCTAGGATCAGAGAGGAGTTTGATAACGGGCGAGACTACTATCGTTTACACGGGGTATCGGTCCGCGCTCCAACAGACCCGTTGAATTTTGCCCGCCATTGAGCATCTGCGTTTTCACCGGGAGCTCGTGTTTCGGTCATGAACTCAGATTCACTGGGGCAGCGGCGCGATATGTCCGAGTCCGACGTGCCGATTGGCATTTCGCAGGTATTGGCGCTAAGGATCTCCGAAGCGCTATTCGCTGGGCAAGCGCGCTCCAGCCGCTGTAATGCGATGAGGAGTGACCCGGGATTAACCTTGAATACGCCTCGCGAGATCTGCTCGACCCGGCGGCCGATGCCGAAGCCGTGCATGGGCTCAAGGCTTAGCGTTTTTGAGGATGAGCATGTCGAGCGTTCCCTGGATGACATCGGTATTTGGCTCAGGAACTCGGCATCAGGGGCAATGTTTCTGAGCGAATCCATACGTAGTCAGGGCTTCAGAGAGCGGGAGTGCCACCCGAATGTGACCCTCCCGCGACGACACCCTACAATGCTACGTCTTCGGTGATCGGCTCACCGTCCGGCGCCGTGGGCGTTTCCTCCCGTTCGGCGCGATCGAGCTTGAGGATAGACTGAGCTTTGCACTCGAAAACACGGTGCTTGACGCCATCCTTTTGGTATTCGCGACTGCGCAGCGGGCCTTCGACCTGGACGTGGGTGCCCTTCTTTAGTGTGGCAGCGAAGTCCGAGAACTTTTCGCCCCAGACCACGGCGCGATGCCATTCCGTGTGCGATTGCCAGTCGCCGTTTTGGTCCTTCCAGGAATTCTTCGTTGCGAGTGACAGAACGGTGTAAGGCGTTCCGTTGAGGGTGAAGCGCTTTTCGGCATCCTGACCGAGGAAGCCGATGAGAGTAAGTCTATTGAAAGTCATGCGATTTTTCTCCTTTTCTGGCCCTGTTCTCTTGGGCACCCGAGAAGCGAGTGGCTGCTGCTCCCAAGCAACAAGGCGTGCTTTTTTGGGGGACCGGCAAGATTTCTTGAGCCGGTGTTGCGAGAGTTTGAAATCTTTCCGGGGGTGCCGAAACCCGAAGGGCGGGCATCCGGAACGAACGTGAACGGTGAGCCGCGAAGCAGAGCGCCGAAGTGCGCCGGGCGCAGGAATTCAGCCCGAAGCTCTGCCAAGAGAACGGAGCCAGAAAAGGAATAATCGCGACAAACGAAGTGACGCAGTCCTTCGCTCCTCAAACAGATGCGGCAGCGCTTTTCTCCTCGGAATGCCTGCGGCACGGTCTGCTCGCAAACGAAATTGACCAGAACCTGGCGATTGGCGTCAACGCGCGGCATCGCGATTGGTCGATCCGTTCTCAGATGAGTTGCTACGTGCCCTGCGCACCCACACTGTCGAAGGCCCGCTGCGCAGCCGCAGAAAAAAGCGGCGGCTCTCCGTGGATCGAAGGGCGGCCTCACCGATCGCTCAAACGCTAGCAGCCCACATAGGGGCAGACGATCTCCGAATACGTACTCCTGGGGCACGGCAGTTCACCGATTCTCCTGGTGCGGGATGTTGAAAGGGAGTTGATGGCTGGATCGCAATCCGTACCGGTTCGCTGTCCCAGCAAACAACTCGAGAACGTAAACGGCGTCATAGGCATCCCTATACAGACGACAGCCTGGTGGCAAAATGCTGTTGCAGCCGGGAACGCTCCTCAAAATTTCGCGAACGCGATGGTGGAAATCCATCGATACGATGTTGAGAGGAATCCAGCAATGGCGCATTCAGTGCTGATGGAGCCCGGAATTCCGATACACAAACCGCACGCCGCGGTCTTGGGGCAACTCGTAGCGGTACATCAGGCCGTACCGCAGTTCACGTGGCCAGCCACTAATTTCTGCCGTTATCGGTTGCCCGTCGGGCATCCGGATTGATGCCACCGAAATAGTTTCCGGGCAGATCTGGTCGTATTGGGCATCGGCACGAATCTCGGATTCCCACACGAGCGAAAAGAGGATTGCGAGGCTGACAACAATAACAGCAATCTGCCGCCGCAACAATGGACCGGAGCGGAAATCAGCCATGTTTTGCCTCTGAATTTTGAGCGCGTATCCTGCCGCCCGAAAGCACCGTGTTGCCTTGTCGCGAAATGCCGGCGAAGTCGAAAACAACGCGAAGCGCCTCATCAAGCCGAAGCCGTGAATTAAACAGCTGTCCGGTCTTGCTATGAAAGCCGATGAGCAAGGACGTTGAGCCATGACTGCACAATTCCCGGATGGATCGGAGGTTCAACGTTTTGCCGGCGATGACGGCCGGGATCGTGAAGTGGCAGCCTTTATCGTAGTTGTTGCAGCCGAAAAAACTGCCTCCGGATCTCGTCGCAATTCTTCGAAGCATTCCGTCTTCGCACTTTGGGCAGCCTGCGATCAAGCCGGGAGGTGCTTTTTCGTAAGCTGAGTTGGTGCGTTCGTTTTTGGGCATCGCGGTTCACCTTTCCACCGAGCTGTCCCCTGTCTCAAGCCGAACCTCATTTGAGCGATTCAACGCCGCCAAGGCTTTCTCAACCGTATGCTCGGCGTAATACTGCGGATTGGGCTTGTCCGGGCGGTACGCTGCGATCGAACGGGCAACCTGATCCGGTTCATCTCCGCGTGCGATGGCTCGCATGGCATAAGCCCAGTCGCGCTCCGATTGACTTCGTCCATTGGGCGAGTCCCGATCGGTCCGCGCGCCCACTGGTCGCCCAAGTTCCAGTCTTGAAGAGAGTCCCTCAACGGGGAAATCAGGAAAATGCGATGGCGTATAGGTTTCGTTGCTCAGATTTTCCACAGTCACAAAATGCGGCGTTCCATATTTGTGGTTATAAAAACCGGGTACACGGAGCACACGCGATGAATCCGTAGCCGCAGGGTCCGCACCCAGCTCGCGGACCATCCCGCGCATCAGTGTCTCCGCCTGATCCTTTTCAAACTGCTCGACCCGCCACACCGTCTGGAATTTGCCAGCTGAGCTTTCAATGATATGGTTGGGCGTTGGAAAGTCGCCGCGATTCTTCAACGCCTGAATCGCCTCGGTGCCGTTCTTGTCGAAATCGAGATAGACATGCCGGATTTCGGCCACATCGGTCTTCTTACGTCCCCGAGCGCCCTCGTGTAGCGCGTTCATCGACACGTAGATTTCATATTTCTCTTTGTTCCTGTAGCGGAGCCAAGCTTGAAACTCGTCCGTTACGATGCGGTTGGCCGGCGCCACGCGTTGTTCCGTTGTTTCGGATGTCTTCTGGATGAGGACGACGGCCAGACGGTCGTCATCCCGAAAATTCGCTTGGATGTACTCCCTCGCGGTGTGCTTATCCATTGGGGCTCCTTACTTTGGCTCGTTCTGTGTGCACATTATGCAGATATGGCGCAGATCTCCTCTCGGGCAAAATACGTGGTTTTGACTTACCGGCTAAACTGGCAGTCTGGTCGCTAATTGCCTGCTCGATGCCGGCGCGCCGCCACCCTGACGTTCGTTCCAACGACCAGAAGACGGCCGCATTCCGGACACGTGATTTCTTCCCGCACTTCGATAGAACAGGGACACAGAAATTCATACGGCGACCGCGTTCGCATGAGCGGTCTCCCGCCGTTCGTTTACCCGATAGAGAACGCGAAATTCGAAGCGATCTTTGTCAGGGTCATATCGTTCGAGCTCGACCACTTCGGACACGACACGCCGGCCGTTGCGGCGTTCGATCTGGAGCAGCAGATGAACTGAGTCGGCGATACTGCTCCGGATCGCGTGAAACGGGAGTTGCACGTCGGATTGGAGAACGCAGCTCGCCAGTCGGGTGATGGACTGCCGGGCGTTATTGGCATGAATGGTCGCCAGCGTCCCCGAGTGACCGGTGTTGAGCGCTTGGAGGAGGTCGAAGGCCTCCGCTCCGCGCACCTCGCCCAAAAGGATACGGTCGGGCCGGTGACGAAGGGTCGCTTTAACCAAGTCCCGGATGGTGACAGCCGGCGAGCCCGGCTGCTCGCGCCTGGCCTCGAACCGAACCACGTTGGGTTGCTCGAGATGTAGCTCGGCCGTGTCTTCGATGACTACAATTCGGTCTCCGACATCGATGAATGAGACGAGAGCGTTCAAAAGGGTTGTTTTGCCGGTAGATGTTCCGCCGCTTATGAGGATGTTCTTCCGGTCGATGATCGCAGCTCTCAGGATCTCCAGCGCTTCAGGTGAGAGACTTCCGATCCGCAGCAGTTCATCCGCTGTGAAGAGCTTGGCTGCGAATTTTCGAATGGTCAGTGTGGTGCCGCCAATGCTGCAGGGCGGGAACATCGCCGCCACCCGCGAGCCATCCGGCAAACGCGAGTCCAGGATGGGCCGCTCGTCATTGATTTCGTCGCCCAAACGGCGCGCGATGTTTTTGACGGCGACTTGAAGCGTCTTCTCTTCGACCGAGACGCCAGGTACTTCCTCCAATTGACCGCGACGCTCTATGAACACGCGCGAGCTTCCGTTGACCATGATTTCGGAGATGTCCTGATCGAGAATCAGGTGCTCGATCGGCCGGAGGAACGGAAGGATGACTTCGAAGCTCATCAGATCAGTCCTTTCCTAAGCTGTTCGAAATAGTTGAGGTCGCGGTCCAGGTAATACGGCTTCAGATAGCAGAGCGTAGGCGGAAGCGGGTTCACCCCGTCATACGCGAGCACGATTGATTCTGCGTTCTTCAACTCTCCGAAAACCTTCGGCTCAAAAACGTAATCGCGCTGGAGGTTGTAGCTCTTGCTTGCGCTGACGCTCGAACGGTGCGCTGTGGTCCGTCCGGAAAACAGACTAACCTTGGCATCATGCCCGTTCTCCGAAATGCTGTAGTTCAGCTTGAACTGCTCTTCTTTGCCGCACAGCTTGGAAGCGGTTTCGGCGCTGAAGTCGTCCGACATCGCGAGGAAGATTTTTGTCCGAAACGTCTGGAGCAAAGTACGCCAGGACTCGCCTGACAATGTGGAGCGTATTGAGCTGATGCTCTGGGTCGCGACGATCGGGATGCACTTCGCCTGGCGCGAGAGCGCGAAGAACTTCTCGTCGCCTGTCGGATCACTCTCCCCCACGGTCGCGAAGCCGTGGTACTCATCGCACAGAAACATCGCCGGGCGGAAGTGTCGCTCCTTGTGCTTCTCCATCTCCGGAATCCGGCCAATCATGGCCCTTTGAAAATCCTGCTTCATGAGCGTGCCGACCGTCCTGGCGAGGCCCGGATTGGCGGCAACTGGAAAGTTGAGTGCGACCACTTTGCCGGATTCAATCAGATCGGCGAATTTCGGGAGTGGTTTGCCATATTTGCCGTCCTTGTTCTTTTCCGGGTCGTACGTCTCCTTCGGCGGACAGAACGTGTGCTTGACGGCGGGGTTATCGTCGAACAGTGAAAGGAACACGGAGATTCCCTCCACGATGGACGTGCGGAGTTTTGGCTCAATCTTCATCCAGTCGTGAGTGAACCACCGCTTGACCGCCGCGAATTGGGCCTGCTTGCGCGCATTGCCTGGCAGCTGGTCCCCACTATTGGTCAATAGATCGTACGGGATCTGTTTTTCATTGAGGTATGCCTCCAGAACGTTCGACTGCTGTGCTCGCATGCAGTGAGCGGCATCGTCCCGCTCCCAGGTGAATCGGTCGAGGTCCTCATGGGCGAGATAGGTGTCTGTGTTTACCAGGACATAGTGAGTGCTCATCCTCTCCTCGCCGTCGTGTATCCTCTGGGCAAGCAGCGCGTGATTGATCGCGCACTCGTACACGTCGAACAGCGTCACATAGTCGTAGAGCGTTTTATGCAGCAGGATAATGAACTTGACCAGGTTCGTGTAAGCCTGTTGCCAGAATGGTTCCTTACCTTTGCCGAACAGATTGTTCAATAGGCTTGCGATGCCGTACGCGAGGGCGTAAGCTTCCAGGTCATTGTGCAGCGGATTGTAGCGGTACTCGGAGTCGAGACTAACCTCCAGGTAGTCGGATCCGCGTCCGTACCTGCCGAGCAGTTCCCTGACCTTATGACAGAAGTCACCTTTCACTTCGAGGACCATACCGGCCGCCCGGCGGCTCGCGTCAGCCGCCGAATACCCAAGGATCTGTTCGGCGAATGGGTACATGCAGCAGCTTGTTTTCCCGCTTCCGATTGCACCGAACACGGCAATCCCGGTATAGAGCCCGCGCTCAGGCAGGGCGAGCCACTGCGGAGTCTCAGCAGCCTCGCGTTTCCTCTGCTGATGCACTTCGCCAACAATCACAAAGAGCTGATCGCGTGAGGCTGCCGCCGGATAGGGCGGCAGCTTGGCCAAGTGCTTTTTTCGTTCCTGCTTCATCGCAAAGATATAGGCGAATGAGAACAGGACCGAAAACGCGATATACGGCGTCGTGAACAGCATTACCGTGTAGGTCCACTTGATGCCTTGAAAGACTCCTGGCCGTTGAGCATGGATGAGTTGCAACAGCACGTCATGCGATGGGAACGGCAACCGGAAGAACAGCGTCATCCCAATCGCCGATGCCAGCAGGAAACTGATGAATGACCGATTCTCAACCGCCTGTCTCAAGATGGGCCTCCCCGACTCTTCTGGACCGTTCAGGAAACCGCCGCTACTGGTATCGTTTCCGCCGCTCGCCTTCGGGAACTCTTGGGGCTAGCTTCGCCCTTTTCTTCCGACCGGCGCGCGTTCCGCCAATTGAGGAAAGCTTTGTCCTTGCGGAAAGCCTTCCTTAGAACCTCGGTGATGATGTAGCCCTGTGGGCTTTCCAGAAACTCAGCGTACTCACGGAGCGTCTGCACGACCTCGGCATCGAGCCGGACCTCAATCTTCTCGTCATTTTGTTTCTTTTGCGGTTGGATAAACGTTCGCATTTCTCTCCTTGTTTCCGCTGGTGGCCAATTCCCTGCCCGCCGGATGAACCCCCCGCGCCTCGGCAGCCCAACCGGACCGTGTGTCTGGGGCGACCCCGCAGCGACGACAGGAGCGAGGACAAGGCTGTGGCGGCAAACGCCGCCAACAGCCGGGGTCGCTCCAGACACATCCACGACCCAGCAACTCCACAACGCGGGTGCGGGGCACCATATAAAGCCCGCTCACTGAGCAACCTAACTGACACAGGCGGGTGAACACGGGGGTGAATTCTGCGGTGAACGCAACCGGCGCGGTTACGTTCACCCTCGCGGTCACCCTAGAGAGCATCAGCCCCCCTCCAATTGCCATTTGTCAGTGTTCCAAAGAGCTCGTAGCGGAACGCTGAAAGCAACGTCCGAAACTCACATTTCGGTGAAGAATCTGTGAGAGATTCGGGGCACAGAACACGCATAACAGCGGCATCGCCGCCCTCTTTCCATTGCTGAAACAGTGATTCGCATTTTGTATTCGAAAATGCTCTTCTGTCCTCTCGAAACTGAATCAGTTTCGGTTGGTCGAAGGTCGCCAGCTCACGGCGTTCATATGATTCTCGATCGCGAAAATAGCCGAGCATCCGATTCACCATCGGGTCTACCGGTGTGCGCTTGCTTCCATTCACAACGATGCGCTCAAACATCCGCCGTGCGCCCTCAAAATGATCTGAGAAAGTGCCGATGTAGATGAGGTGGAACACCGGGACTCTTGCAAACAAACGTCGGTACTGATCGAGATACATTTCGAATCCGGAAGTGCTGTGGAGGCCGTCATCGATGTAACAAAACTGCACCACCGGCCCGCTCCCGTTCGGCGCTGGTTGGCTGGCTAGACCGATCGGAAACTTATCGACAAAGTAACGATCCGTCATCGCCGGCGATTTCTTGGCGCGGTATCGCTTCGTTGGAAAATGATCGGTCCCGATCTCAAGCGCATCGCGGAAGAAAGCAATCTTCTCGCTTTCCGTGGCAAAAAATTGATGATCTCTATACTTCAATACGAAATCTAAACCGATCAGACGGTTTTTGATCGTGAATATCTCGTGGGTGCGGCGATTGCGGTTGTCGATCTCGCCAATAGCTTCGTAGAATGGCTTCGAACACAGATTATAGACAGTTCGATTGTGGCGAAACACGAGCGCCTTCGCGTGACCGGCCTTGACTGTCTTCTCGGCTAATTTTGCGTCTAGCTTGCCGCGCTCTCTCTCCGTGAAGCCAAGGAATTGACGGCGAACGAAATACCCGCTGTGAAGCGCGGCGAAGCACAAGAAGTCTGCCTCCCGGTCCGTGTATCCCAGGCTCTTTAGATTGCTGATGCGTTGCTCTTTCGTCACAACCTTGCCTATATCGAAATCAGCCCGACCACAATTTCCGGATCCTGAAGTGCCGGACTCCCTGCCGCACTGTTTGGCGCGTAAATCTTCAAACCCGCCGCGTGCTTTATTTGCACCTGGCTGTTCTTGTAGTCCCCAGTTGCGAGCTCCAGATCGACCTTATCCATCTCGTGATCTTGCGTTTCGTACTCAATTCGGAGATCCGGAAAGACGATGCGGCCTTCAACACTTTTGAGACCGTGGTCCTCCGCAATCTCTCTCTTTCGAGCCGCGTAGTCCGGGTCCGATCGATCGGTGTCCCTGTTCAATTCGGCAAACACTTTCTTCTTCAATTCGAAATCCAGAACAACGCGCTTGACCGTTCCCCCATCCCGCCGAATTTGAGCCTTCTCCGCTTGGTACATGCGATAGATGCCGACGTCATGCTTCACCTCGGCGGGTTTAACAAACCCGGCATGATACTGCTGCTTTGGCTCCCCTTCTGGTTTCTGCTTCTCCACTCTTCGGAGATAGTCCCTCCCTCTCTGAGTCAACACAACGACGCTGTATTGCTGTCCGGATTTCGCGTGGTGGACGGTGCGGCGTTCCGCGAATCTCCGTTCCGAAAAAACACGGATGTCCTGCTGGAACCGGCCGAAGTTGCCGGCATAACGATGCTGGATTACGTCTTCGCTTTTCAACGTCCGAAATTTGCCGATTTCTGCTAACGTCGCATTCTGATCTGGGCTCAGTCCCGAGCAGCGCTCGCGCAATCGCGCGTGTCGGTCGTCTGGCGCGTTCCGGGTTTCTTCGTAACGTACGTCCGAGGGTTGACGACGCTGAAAGCCAGCCCTTCCCAGAGCTTGTTGGAGAACGGAATCATCGCGTGTGGGCTCATACCGCACACCTTTACGATTCTGAAGTCCCTGGGCGGTATATTCACGGCCGATGCTCGATCCCTTTACGGTTCCGCCGTTAAACCGGTAGGACATTCCGTTAAGCCGACCGCTGGATTGGATGCTGGGTATTATGGCAACACCACGTTCCCGGAGTCGCTCAACGAATTGCGACATCGAGGGTTTATCCGCCGCGGCTTTGTCGATCAAAGTAGCCAGTTCCGCGACAGAAAAGCCTGCCCCGCCAACACCAGGACGACCGCTGTTGATTTCGCGGCGTTCATCTTCTGAGTTGCCCGATCCGCTTCCGCCTCCTCGGCCCTGGGACAGAGTCATGCGGCTTTGTAGGTTTTCCTGCCGCAAACGTTCGCTGTCACTTTGATCGATGGAACGACTCATATGCTACTCGGCCAGCCGCTCAGAAAGCTCCTCAGAAATGCTCGACCCAGTGCGCAACTGCTTTTCGACATGCGCGAGCTTTCGCCCCGTATCCTTCAGGAACAATTTGCGGTTGACAGCTAGAATCCCGGCGAACAGATTCACAAACGCCAGCAGCGCAAACCACCCGATGATGGCGCCGTACCTGTGCAGAATGAACCCCCGATACGGCGATAGGAACGTAAGCTCTCCCATCACGTAGAAGCCACAAGCCAGTGCAAGGATGGACGTCACAAATATCGAGTTGGCAATCATGGCTTGCTCTCCTGGAATGCCTGGTCATCGCGGAAATACGTGATCGTAAGGCCCAGCGGATTCACAGGAATCATGCTGTTTGAAACGGTGTCCTTGAAGACGAAAAGGAAGCTGCCTACATATTTCCCCCGGCGAACCTCAGTGCGATCACGCCCCGACAGATACACCTTCTCGAAGTCCACCGTAGCCCGGAACGGCGGTGTCCGCAGGTCCTGGAGCACGATGTTTTGAACGTGGACTTCTACCTCTTCATTGCCCTCTACGATGAATGTCTCGATCTCTTTCGTCTTGCGGTTTTGATCCATGCGGGCGGCTGCAAGGCGCGAATCAAGGAAGAAAAGCGAACGTGCAAGATCGTCACGGACCGTGGCCCGATTTCGACTGTAGTAGTCGTGGACGAACTGTGTGAGGAAGTATTTCATTTCGGGAGCCTGCGGTTTGTATTCCATGCTCGAATACTCAACTGGTTCCGCCCTGCCGACATCGTTGATCCGTATCACGAGCGGTTTGAAGTTCTTGAAAAGAGCATACGTTTTGAAGTTGAGGACCAGGGCTCCGACCGCCACAACCGAGAGGCACAACACCGCCACCCTGAGATACGTATTCGTCACCAGGGCGGAACCGAAATGCTCCATATACTGCCGCTTCGCGTCGTTAAAGTCCTTCCCAGGCGGTGGGAGAAGTTGAGTTGGACTGGCCATCAGTTGTTTACCTCCACCAGCCAATTCCCGGGAAAGAATGGTCACCGGATCGGCCTGAAAAAATCGAAGAGACCAAACTGGGAACCTTGAGGACTCCCCATACAAAAGCTATGCACATAAACGCCAAATGAAGGAAGAGGCCCGCAATGACTGCAGTGTCGTAAGGCGGTTTATGCAGATCGAAAAAATTAAGAAACAACTTTCCGTACACATATACAAAGGCGTTGCCGATGACTGGGTAGAACGCATATTGGACGAGGGTTTTGAACCATCCCCAAAACATCCATTCCATATGGGGAACGATGAAAAACGGGATGAAGATGGGTCCAACAAGAACGCAAACCCCCATAGCCACGAAACCGAATGAGATGACCGCAAGAACGGCAGCTTGGGCAAATGATAAGACGACGGCGATACCGTAATACCTCACTACCTGCATCACATCCAGAATCGAAGGCCCGCTCGGTTGTTCCATCTTGTCGTAGACATCGGCGAGTTTCTTGCCGATGTCCTCTGTGCTTTGCGCTTCGATTTGCCCGGCCAGGTTTGCTCCCTGGTCGGCGATTAAGCTGTGAAAACTGACGCCAATTCCCGGCAGCGGATTGTCGTAGTACACGAGCATCCCGTAGACGAAGGCAATGCTCATCAAGAGCCCAGCAAATTTGTCGAATCGAATGCTCGCACCTGACGCACTGCCGAGAGCGATCTGGCACCCGGTCCATGCAATCAGAATGAGAGCGAAGCCCTTAAACAGATTCATGCCCAGCGTTGAGAACACGCCGGAGTGAGCTGTAAGCAGGTCCGTTGTTGCCTGCGTGATCCAGACAAAGTAGCTGTCGGAATTCATTGGGCGAAGACGCTGTTAGGGCAGTCTGTACGTGGTTAGAACCCTGGTGGTACCGGACAGGTGCTGGTCGTCGATACCGGGGGCCATCTGTCTTATTGCGATGTCATTATTCATGCTCTGTGCCTCGGCGTCTCTGCGAGATTTCGCTTCGACCATCTGGTGATCGAGCATTGACGCCAGGAGTTTATTCGTGTCCTGGCTGTTGCGGACACCGATGATGCCGGACCCGTTGATCTTGTTGAGGACACCAAGCTCGGTGTTCATCACAGGGTCGTCAGATAAAGAATCCATTTCGAGGCTGTCAATCGCGTTCTCAACAGCAGCTGAGTTCCCGCGAATGTCTCCCAATTGATCTAACGCATTCACCGTCACGCCATCCGATAATTCCACCGTGGAATAGTTTCTTCCGATCTGATCCTGCTGTGAACCGTCCATCGAGCCCCATACCGACGCGTAGGTTTGGATCGGCGTCACCGCCCGTTTGTAGCCGCTGAGCGCGCCAGCGCCGGTGTTGAGGGCCGAGATCCAGCCTCCCGTAGTGCCGTACGTGTCGGTGGCGGTCGGAAACATCCAAGGCGTAAGAAGAGCCTTCCATCGCGTTTTCGAAGTGATCATTTTTGCGTTGGTCACCATCTGGTTGTACTGATTCGTGACCATGTTGTAGGTCTTCACGAGCTGCGTATATTCCTGCTGAAGTTGGGTGAGTTCTTTGACCAGCTCGCCCCAACTCGTTGGATCGAAAACGGTGATGCCAAAACCGAATTGTGCGTATGCGGGTACAAGCGCGAGTCCCGCGCAAATGACGATGCGATCCAATCGTTTGGTCACTTTGGTGTAGCCTCCTGCTGTTTCTTCGTATTGCTGTCGGTGTCGCTCCTGAAATTTGGTCGGTCCGGATTCTTCTTGCTGCCTTCGGGCAGGCGGTACGTCTTCAGCACCGGGGTTGCTCCTTCCAAATGTTTATTCGGGTCTGGTTCTCCGGGCCTGAGCTTTTTGCTCTGGCTCTGTGTGCCCGAAGAAGAGCAACCTACACAGAGAAATGAGAACGAAATGGCCACTGTCGTTATGAGAAGGAGACGCATTAACGTGTCCTCCGTTCGTGTTGTGCTTTGCCCGCGGGCGTTGTCGGCTGGTTCTCCGGGCCTTTAAGTGCCTCGATTATGAATCCGAGAACGAAGATCCCCATGAACAGCAACACGAGTAGACCAATAATTAGTCGCCCACCTCGGAAGGCGTTCGTTAGAGGCCGCAAATCGCGGCGCAGGGCTCGCATATCATCTGACATCGAATCGCTCCTTTTCATCGCGATCATTGTCCGCGCCTTTCTGGCGAAAAAGAACGGCTGTGGTCGTGATCCCGGTCAGAATCACGAAGAGCTCGACGACCTCTCTGGTCGTCCAGTCCGGCATCACGTTTTCCGCCAAATTGGAGCCGGCGAACATCGCTAAACCGATGGTAATCAACACTACCGATCGATTGCGGTTGCCTCGTCGGATGAAAGTAGTGAGCAATTTCATTGGGTTATGAACCTCACAAATTCCCCGGCATCCGGTGCCGGTCATACGCGGGCAAAATCAGATCACCGGTGAGGTACACTTTGACACGATGGCCCTCCCGGATCACGAAAGTAGGCAGAATGTTCAGATACCGGTCTAGAATTCGAAGGGCCGATTGCGATAAGCTCTGGGACACTCCCTGACGGTATAGATCCACGCCACTTGTGTTGTAGCCGTAGTTCGCTCCGGCCTGCTCGATCCCGGCGATCGCGCCAATTGCCAGGCTGATTCCAAACACCTGTGCGTAGTGGTGATTCACTTGGTCGCGAAGGCCAGTTTCGCCAATCTGATTCAAGCCCTGGAATTGGTCGAGGCTGAGTGAATAGCCGTCCGGCATAGTCAATCGGTGGAACATCACCGCGAGGCGCTGTTGGCCGAAGCTGTTCACTTGTTGAACCTCGCCCAGGACGCGGCTGCCCTGGGGGATGAGAAGTTGCTGGTGATCGCGCGAGTACACGTTGGTCGTCACCATGACGTTGATGGGGCCACTGAAGCTGCCGTTGAGCCGATTGGTGAGAACAGTTTCAATTCCGGTTCCTTCAAAGAGCCGGTACTTCTTTCCGTCCGCCTGCTGGAGAGACGGATCGTCGGCCTGTTGTTTGCGCTTAGCCGTGCCCGGCGATTCAGCTTCAGCGGCGCTCGCCAGCGGGACGGTGTTCTGACTCGTCAATTGGGGCGCGGCGGTTGGCAACGCGGCCGCGCTGGACAGCGTCGGATTGCGAGGCGACTGCCGGAGCGCATCCAATTGTGCGCTGATCCCCTGTAATGCAGCTAGAGCAGCTGCTGGCTGCTGGTCCTGAGGTAGTGCGCTGCTCTGCCCCGATGGGTTTTGATCCTTGCGGTAGCTAAGGGACAAATTAGAGCTGAACAAGCTGTTGTACTCACGTTTCTTCCGCTCGGCCTCAAGCGCAAGGCTTTGGACCTCTTCTGGCGATTGCTCTCTGTTCGTGTACCCGACCGGCGGGTACTGGCCCTGCTGGTACGGGTTCATCTGACTTGGTATTGGAGTCTGCGCGTTGACTGCCGCGTTCTGAGCGTCCAGTTTTGCTTGATCGAGCCGTTGCCGCTCCAATGCAAGTTTGCGTTGTAAGCGGCGGAGCAAAAATATACCAGTGAGCGGCGCGGGAGCGGCGTTTCTGGGCGGAGGAAAAGGGAACCACCCGGAAGGGAGCCACGACGAAGTGTGGTCTCACAGAAAGGGTGTACCGAGTG
>JAOAPQ010000669.1 GCA_025462965.1 Bryobacterales bacterium | reverse complement strand
TTGCGCTGGTCCGCGGTGGGAGTGGCGCCGCGCTGGACCGACCCCGCATGCGAGTTGACCCATTGCTCACTGACGAAGAAAAACGTCTTCTTGTCGCCGTGATAAAAGGGGACCAGGACCGGCCCGCCGAGGGTGTAGCCAAAGATATTCTGCTTCAGCGTGGGAACCGTGGGACTGAAGAAGTTGCGGGCGTTCAGATCGTCGTTCCGGAAGTACTCGAACAGGTTGCCGTGGAAGCTCGTGGTGCCGCTCTTGGTTTGCAGCAACACGACGGAAGCACCCATCAAACTGTATTTTGCGCTGTAGTTGTCCTGCAGAACGCGTACTTCCTCGAGCGTGTCGGGATTCGGAGTGATGGAGGTCTGGGTCATGTTCCCGGTATTCTCATTCCAGACACCATCGAGCGCGTAGAAGGTGGTGTTGGTGGGCAATCCGTTCACGGCCATGGAGTTGGACGTTGTGTAGCCGCCTGTTCCCAAGGCCGACCCGGCATTCTGGTTGACAACACCGGGCATGAGGGCGGCCAACGCCTGGTAGTTACGGCCGTTCAGGGGGAGCGTGCTGATTTGCCTTTCGGAGACCTGACTGGAGACCTCGCTGGTGGTGGTCTGCACTTCCGAGCTTGTCGCCACGACGGAGACTTCCGTCCCGACCTCACCCACGTTAAGAGTGGCGTTTACGGTGGCGACGGTAGCGGGATGAAGGATGACCTCTGACTCCTTGAACGTCTTGAACCCGGGTTTGGAAACGGTAACGGTGTAGTTGCCGGGGGTGAGGCCGGTGATCACGTAGGTGCCATCCGCGTTACTCTGCGCGGGGGCGGTTGCTTGTGTGGCCGTATTTAGGGCGGACACCTCCGCTCCCGCGACCACGCTGCCGGAAGAATCGATCACCGTCCCATTCACCTGGGTGGTGGTGGAGAGTTGCGCGTAAGCCGGAACGGCCATAAGCAGGGCGAGCAGGATCGGTCTAAACGTCATGGTTTACGATTCCCATTTCCAAAGATATGAATACGAGGGATCGTATCACCGGGCCTGCCGGTAACCACGTTACGTTACGGTAACAGTGCCTCGTCTGTTTGCCGGCGGGGCGGAGCTCTTGCCAGTGTTAGCATGGTTACAGTCCGCTTTAGGCCTCAGAGCTTGGCATTCGAGCACTCTATGATCCCCGTTCCCGCAATGTCGGCTGGAATTCCGGAAGGCATTTCCGAACAGGCCGTCATCGCCCAATTGGATAGAATTCTCGCGAGCGCCACGTTTGCAAATTCCGAGCGGTTGAGCCGCTTTCTCCGGTTTGCGGTGCAGGGGGCGACGCAGGGCCACTGCGATCAGTTGAAAGAGTATGCGCTCGCGCTCTCTGTCTTCGATAAGCGCGACTCGTTCGACCCTCGGTTCGACGCGATTGTGCGCGTGGAAGCAGGGCGCTTGCGAGCCCGCCTGAAGCAATATTACGACACCGAAGGCCAGCGCGATTCATTAGTCATCGACCTTCCGAAGGGGAGTTACGTTCCGCGTTTCGCGGCGCAGAAGGGTGAGCCAGAGGAAGCGTCGCGGTCATCGTACAGCCTGAATTCCATCGCCGTGCTGCCATTCCTGGATCACAGCCCGAATCGCGATCAGGAATATTTTTGCGACGGGATGACAGAGGAGCTGATCAACGCGCTGACGAAACTGCGCGGGCTGCATGTCGCGGCGTGGACTTCGGCGCTGCGGCTCCGGGGCAAAGCTCAGGACGTCTGGAATGTGGCGGAGCAGTTGAAGGTGGGGACCGTGGTATCGGGCAGCGTGCGCAAAGCGGGCGAGCGGCTGCGGATTACGGTGCAGTTGATCGGAACAGCGGACGGCTGCTATTTGTGGTCGGAGATCTACGATCGCGAGTTGCGAGACGTCTTCTCGGTTCAGGAAGAGATTTCGCAGGCGATTGTCGCCAAGTTGAAAGTCCAGATCGCGGGCGGGCAGAGCAAGCATTTGATCCGGCGCTACACGGAAAGCTTCGAGGCGTACAACCTGTACCTGCAAGGCCGGTATCAATGGAATCAGCGGTCGGAGCGCAGCCTGAAAAAGGGTATCGATTATTTCGAGCAGGCCATTGCACTTGATCCGCGTTATGCGCCTGCATATTCGGGGCTGGCCGATTCGTATTCGTTACTGGGGAACTATGGCGTTCTCCCGGCGAAGAAGGTTAAGGCGAAAGCCTTGAGCGCAGCTGAAAAGGCCGTTGAGATCGACCCAACCCTGGCCGAGGCACACACGGCGCTTGGTCATGTGCGCGCAACTTACTGCTGGGACTGGCCGGGCGCGCGCGCGCAGTACCAGACCGCGATTTCGCTGAACCCGGCGTATGCGACGGTACACCACTGGTATGCCATTACTTATCTGGCGCCGCTTGGGTTGCTGGACGCCGCGCTGGCGGAAATGGAAAAGGCGGAAGAACTGGATCCGGTATCGGTGAGCATCAAACGGGATATAGCGCTGATTCTGTACAGCAGCCGCCGGTATGAGGAAGCCGTGGAGCAGAGTAAGGGCGCCATCGAACTGGACCGCGGGTTCCATGGGGCATATTGGGCGCTGGGGCAGGCTTACGAAGGATTGTCGCGCTATCCGGAAGCCGTGGCGGCCTTCCAGAAGGGACTGGAGCTTTCGGCGGATACGCCTCGTTTATTGGGTGCGCTGGGCCATGCGTATACTTCGTGGGGGAAGCGGGACGAGGCTTACGAGGTATTGGAGCAGCTGAACCGGCTGGCTCTGCGGAGTTACGTTTCGCCTTTTGATTTTGCACTCGTACATTTGGGGCTGGGCGATCTGGACGCTTTTTTTGAGTGGCTGGAACTGGCGTATCGGTCGCGTTGTTACGAGCTTGTCTCAACCCGAGTGGATCCGAAGTTCGATTCCGTCCGCGGCGATCCGCGATTTTCGAAGATGCTGCGAAGGCTCGGGTTAGAGAGTTGCGGGTGACGTCCCTGAACTCACCAGACCAGTTTCAGGCCGAACTGCAACTGACGACCCACTGTCTGCGAACTGCCCAGTTTGCCGAAACTGGCATTGCCGACGGTCAGCGAAGCGCTGGTGGGGCCGGGAAGATTAAACGTCGGTGTGTTCGTCAGGTTGAAGGACTCGGCACGAAATTCCACCCGGTTCTTCTCTCCCAATTTAAAATCTTTGAAGACCGAGAAATCCAGGTTACGCTGGCCGGGTCCGCGCAGAACCATTCGACTGGAATTACCGAATGGCGTGATCGGTACTCCTTTGTAATTCGGCACCGAGACCGGCACGCTGAACGCGGCAGGATTGAAATACTGGTCGAAACCGGCGTTCGGAACCAGCATCGGCTGCCCTAATACGCGGTCCGGACGATTGATGGTACCGAAGACCGGCGGCAGCGCGGCCGTGGTTACGTCCGTCGCAAGACCGGAACGAATAATCAAGATGCCATTGGTTTGCCAGCCGCCGACGACCTGGTCCAACACGCGATTTCTGATATCGAGGAGCTTTCCGGTTCCGATGGGAATTTCGTAGTTGCCGCTTAGCGCGAGCTTTCGCGGAATATCCAGAGAGGAGAGTCCGTTCTCGAGCTTGAGATTATAAGTGTTCATCGCCCGGGTGTTCGCCTGGTTACCATAAGTACTGATTCCGGCGCCTCCCGAATCGGTGGCGTGCGAGATGGTATAGTTCGCGAGCAATGTCAGGCCGTGGGAGAAGCGGCGTTCGATCCTGAGATTGGCGGAGTTATACCAGTTGCTCACATTAGCCGTGTCCAAGCCCTCGCCGCTCGCTATGAAGTTGAACGGACGGTCCGCCTGCGTGTTCTTGCCGAGCAGCGCGTCTTCGAACCGAACCTGATTCAGGTCGATCCGCTGGACCCAATGCACCCCGCGCGCGCCGGCATAGCTTCCTTCCACCAGAAGATTCGGAAGCAGTTCATACTGCAGCGAGAGGTTCCACTGTTGCAGCATTGGGAAGGGTGAAAAATTGATGTCCGCTTCGTTGAAAGATGAGACATCCGCACTCAGCGGAGACGTCCCCGTATAATTCCTGAACTGCGGATCGACTACACCGCTGACAATCAGCGGAGAGTTGAACCGATAAGGAGGGATGATCGTTGTCTCACGCGACACTGGAGGCATGTTGATGTTGCGGAAATTGTACAACGACAATGCCATGTCCGTGGTTTGATCGTTCTGCTCGCGGTTGCTGAAGAAGATACCCCATCCGCTGCGAATCACAAACTTCGGCGTTGCCTGGTAGGCAAGGCCAAACCGGGGTGCGAAATTCTTGTGATGCCCTTTGACGATGGCGCTGGAATTGCCGTTCTGGCCGGGGAGTTGGAGGATCCCCAGTCTCCCATCGCTGTTCGCCGAATAAGGATCGAACATTGCGCCGGTATTCTTCGCATCCACCGGTTGTGTATATAAGTCATATCGAAAACCGATATTCAAGGTGAGGCGTCGGTTGATCTTCCAGTCGTCCTGAACGTACGGACCCACGTAAAGATCGCGCTGGCGCGACCAGTCGATTGCATTGGAGTTCGTCACGCCGGTGGGCAGCCCCAGAAGAAAATCGGCGTAGGGAAGACCGCCGATCTGCGCGAGACTCGGGTTAGCCGTGTAAGTGGCGCCAAAATAGTAGTTACCGGCCGCCGGAACGC
>JAOAPQ010000642.1 GCA_025462965.1 Bryobacterales bacterium | reverse complement strand
GACGCTGAGTTCGATGACCCCATCGAGCGGAACGCGCGGCACCGTTGTAAACGTGACTCTGACCGGAACCAACTTCACTCCTCAAACGACCGTCAGGCTACCCGGTGAGGGTGCGGCACACAGCAATGTGGTCGTGGTGAGTCCCACACAGATCACAGTCACGTTCACGTTGTCATCCACTGCGGCGACGGGCGCTCACAATGTTTACGTCGTAACCAGCACCGGAAACAGCAACTTTCTACCGTTTACGGTTAACTGACGAGCGGCAAGTGAGCAGGCGGTTACTCCAATGCGGGCGTCATTTCGTTAGCGGGAGTAATCGCCGGAATGCCGGAAGGCTGAACGGCGCTTGCCAGTCGCACCATCGAATCCGTCATGGACAAGGCGTCCCTCGGCGAATCGCACCGGTTGCTTTGCTCCGATCGCGAAGGAGTAAACTCCCGGTGTTCCATTTCTTCGGAAAGCTGCAGGACGGCATCGAGCGGCGCGATGATCTTGCGCCAAACGAATACTCCGGAGAGAACTGCGGCTGCTCCCGAGCAACATGCAATGACGGTACCTAGCATATTTCCTCTGATTTGTGTAAATTCGAGCCGCTATTTCTCCGAATTATCTAGGCGATTCCTCAGCCGGGCCCTCTTCCATCGCCCGGATCAGTTCCTGGTGGTCTTCCGCCCATTCGATATAGTCCGTCGGAAGAGCCTCCAGATGATCACATAGTATATACGCAAATGGTGCCTCGGCAATCGCCTGGCACGCCGGAATCAGAAACGGATTTCCGCTCAGCTTCTAGACTTATTCGCCCTCGGAATAGGACGCCAGTCCAGGCGCCTAGACGCTAAACCCCAGCTGCCGTAGCGCGGCGCCCGCGCCTTTCAGATTCCCGAGCTTCATCTCCGAATATTTGCGCGACAGGATCACGCCATCGGCGCCGCCTCGGAACGCGGCCAGCACCACGTCTCTTGTACCGTCAGGAGTACACTTGCTGTGATCCGCGGCGGTCGGGATATCGATATCGATCCCCGGCCACAACTGAGTCCGCGAACCCTTCAGACCCTCGCGTGCCCGCTTCGATTCGCGGTACACGTAATCGGCCGAGAAGCCGGCCTTCGGAATCTCAGCCAGGTTCTTCTCCTGGTAATTCAGCACACGATAGTGAAAATCGAGCAGTTCCTGTTTCGGGACGTCCCCATAAATGGTGGATCCCACGCTGTTGATGTATGCGGCCATGCGCTCGCCGCCGCAGTTTTGATAGATCACTATCTTGAGAAAGTCCGAGTACTTGGATAGCTCGGCAAGGTCCTGCTCCGCTCGGTAGATCGGATTGAACGAGTTGTTGTGCCAGATGTGCCAGCCCACGCCGAGCGATGGCTTCACTTCTTTCACCTTCGCATAGATGGCCGCGTAGGTCTCGCGCAGGCTGTCGGTCCACAACATCTCCCAGGCAAGAAGTTCCGGATAGCGAAGCATCAGGCGCCAGAGCGTGACGTAGTAACCATCCACGGGCCGCTGGTTCTGACGCCCGGCGCGGACGAACTTCTCCAACTCGAGGAAACCCTGGCGAGCTTTTTCGGCATTAATTCCGCGCTGCTTTGCCTTGGCCACGCAGAACTGGCAAAAGCAGGTAACGCGGCCCGGATCGGAGCGGCCGTGACTCGCGCCAAGCGCGTTGGCGAAAGGCCCCTGACGTTCGGAACCCCACATGATGCCATCAATGTCGTAAGAGCGGGACCAGTCTTCGGCGACAGCCAGTAACCAGTTATGGTAATCGGGGTTGTTGAAGCAAAGAGTTACGGCGTTGTTGCCGGATAACTCTTTCTCCTGCAGCTTCTGGATATTCGGTATATCGCCGCGGAACACGTCCTCGAACCAGCAGATTGTCTTCATCCCCCGCTTGCGCGCGGAGGGGAGCACGGCTTCCAGGACGTCATAGTCGCCGAACTCCGGCGCGCGGAAATCCTTGAAGACAGTGTTCTTGTAGTACTGGGGCCGGATCCGTGTGTAGGAGCCGCCGTGGAAAGTATCGGTATCGTATTGCTGCTTGCCGTGATCGGGCAGCGGCTGGCCGGGTAACTGCCGGCCGGCAATTCCGCGTCCATAGGTGAAGGTCGCGATGAAGAGCGTGTTCACGGCCGCGTCCCGCTGCAGTTCGTCGAGCGCTTTGTCCACACCTTCATCGACAAACGAGACAGCGCCGATCTGCATGCCCACCATCTTTTTAGGCGCCGGAGCCGCGTGAGAGTCCTGAGCTGCGGCAGCCAGCGTTCCGATTGCCGCATTCTGAATAAATGTACGTCGATCCATAGTCATATCCCTAGCTCCAGCAACCGCGCCGGATTCTCCTTCGACATCTTGCCGATCTCGGCATCCGTGATGCCCTGCTTCTTCAAGCCCGCGAAAAATGCGACCAGGCCGTCCGCATGCGGCGGATTCGCCACCTGACCCATGTCGCTCGAGAGGATGCAATGCTCAGGCCCCACCGCACGAATCGCTTTCGCGTAGTCGGCGAAAGTGAATTCTTTGTACGAACCGATCAGGCCGTTATAGACAAATTCGATGTACGCGCCCATCCCGGCCGCTTCCCGCATCTCTTCAATTGACATGTGGATGGGAGCGATCACGGCATGCGTCACAACCATGTGCTTCACGCCCTGAGCGCGACCCTCACGGACCAGCATCAAGCCTTCCTTCGCCGTCGAGTGGCCTGTGGCAAGGATGAGGTTGCGCTTCGCGATAATCGCGATCACCGATCGCACAGCCGGCAGCAATGCCCCGGCGCTCGAGACGGAAACGTACGGGCGGTTCTCTTTGCTGTATTTGACCTGATTCTCTGAGTCGAACGTCGGCATCCAGACGAAGCGTCCCCATCCGCCGGTGGTCATACTCATGCGCTCTACTGCCGCCGGGTTGATTCCGCCCACAGAAAGGTTCAGGTCGATTCCGCCGAACGCCTCGAAGCCGGGCACTGCCTTGCGCACCATATAAGCCAGCGATGCGGTCGACTCATAGTGATTCTTCAGCACAGCGCCTCTCATGCCGCGCGCCTGGTCCATCTTTGCCATGTCGACGGCGTCGATCTTGCGCGGAACGCTGTCAGGCGCCGAGTGCGCATGAATGTCCACGACGCCGCTGAGCGATTGCGCGCCGAGCGGCAGACAGAGCACGAGCGTTGAAAACGCGATAGCGGAGCGCATGGCGGGTCAGGCGATCTTCATCTCGCGCAGCGCATCGCCGACCGCGGCGAGGTTCGCGAGTTTCATTTCGGAATACTTGCGCGAGATTACCAGGCCTTGCCCGCCGCCCCGGAAAGCCGCCTTGGTCACTTCGTTGATTACGGGCGGAGTGCAGCGGCTGAAGTTCACGTCCATGTTTGAAATATCGACGTCGATGCCGGGCCAGATCTGCGTCTTGGTGCCTTTTGCTCCCTCCACGCAGCGCTTGGTTTCGCGGTAGACATAGTCGGGCGAAAGGCCCGTATAGGGAAGCTCCGCGTATCCGCGCTCGCGGTAGTTCATGATGCGGTACTCGAACTCGAGCGCTTCGTCGATCGGCAGATCGCCATACAGGGTGTTGTGGTTACTGGTCATGTAGGTTTCCATCCGGGTTCCGCCCAGGTTGTGATACACGGTCATCTTGAGATAGTCCGAGTACTTACTCAGTTCCTGCATGTCGGTCTGGGCGCGAAAGAATGGA
>JAOAPQ010000477.1 GCA_025462965.1 Bryobacterales bacterium | reverse complement strand
CCGATAAAGCCTGATCCCCGCTGGCCGCGGAAGCGGGCACGACTACATTGAACTGGTAAACCTTGGCGAACGGCGGAACCAGACCGGCGAAGGAAACCGTCGCCGCGGCGGAGCCGATAGTGAACGTGGGAGCGGGACTCAGATTATAGACCTGGTCCGTGATCTGGCCATCCGGAATCGCCGGCGTGGTCGGTCCGAAGCCGGTTCCGTAGAGCGTAATCGTCTCTCCCGGCACCGCGGGGGTGGTGGCACTGGGCGACGCGGCGAACAGCCCTGCCTTTCCGAGCAGAGTTCCATTGGCGTGAGTAGCGGCCGGATATTTTCCGTTGTCGCCGGTGCCCGGAGAAAACGTGAAGAACGAAGGCGCTATTGCTTGCAGGGAAACAGTCGAGACGCTACTGGTCACGCCATTCACCGCGACCGTAACCGGGATACCGCTTCCGGAACCGGTATCCGGCGGCGTGATCGCGTTGATCTGAGTCGGACTGATGTACTGTATGTACGCCGGCTTGCCGTTCACCATCACACTCGTGCCGTCCAGGGAAGTGGGTAATTGCGTGCCTCCGGAAAAATCGGAAGAAGTCCAGGTTCGCGTGTTCGTCGCGAGGTTCGTTCCCTGGATGGTGATGTAAGTGTTGGGTGCGATCCCGTTGGTCTGGAAGCTCGCGCCATTCACAACTCCATTGGAGCTGATCGATGGTGTGTTAGCGGTGCCGGACGAGGGGGTCAACGTCACACTAGCCGTGTAAATGTGTCCCGTCCTGTCGTCCGGCCGGAAGGTGTTCGCGCTGCTGGACGCGTTACCGGCAACATAAAGTGTGACGTTTCCCGCGTTGGCGGCGGGCGGCGTCCAATCGAACGCATAGGTATACGATCCGCTGTGCGCGACGCTCGCGCCCCAGCCTGCCTGGGTGTGCTCGATGAACTGCACCGGCGAACTGGAGCTGCACGGCGGCGTGGAGCCGGCGCCGTCGCACAGCACCTGCGTGGAGCTATCCGATGGCGAGAAGGATCCGGCTTGTCCGTTTTTCAAATCGCTGGCGAGGCGGGCTGTCGCCTGAAATCCCCAGCTCTGGCGATTGGCATCCGATATCAAGACCTGAATATGCTGTGTCACGCCCGGCACATATGTATTTCCGTTCGGCAGCACGAACTGGACCGACCCGCCGTTTGCGGCGCTGTTGACGGTGCCGGAGTGGCAGCCGCTCGACACGCATGATGTGCTGTTATCGCCTGGCGCGGCCGTATAGCGTGGAGGAGGGCCGTATTCGTAAGCGAAGATGATCGCGGGAACTGTTGCCAGCACGCAGGTAATTTTAAGTATTCGCGTTGAGTTTGAGGAAATCTGCATTGAACCTGTCAGACGCAACTGTCCGCTTCGAGTTTCAGGAAGCCCGCGAACTTTACACAGACTTAACGTCACCCGGACGCCGTGTTAACTACTGTTAAACTTGCGGCTAAACCCTTCCGGAATAGCTCGCGGGGGTATATCTTGCAATAGGTCGAATCAAATGAGCTTTGCGAGTTCTCTTCACAGCCGCCGGATTTTCCTGGGATCCGCGGGTACCGCTTTGTTCACCGTGCGCGGATTGTTCGCCGAGCACCTGGCCGCGACGCCGCAACTGACCGAAGGGCCTTACTATCCCGACAGGCTTCCAGTCGATACGGACAACGACTTGCTGATCGTGGGCGATAACATCACGCCGGCAGTCGGTCAGGTCACTCGACTGACGGGCCGCATCCTAGACTCGAGCGGCAGCCCGGTGAAAGACGCAGTCGTTGAAATCTGGCAAACCGATAACAACGGGGTCTACATCAACAGCCGGGCTCCGAACAAGGATCGCCAGGATAAGAACTTCCAAGGTTTCGGCCGGTTTATGACGGGATCGAAGGGAGAATACAACTTCCGTACGGTTAAACCGGTTCCTTACGAAAGACGCTGTCCTCATATCCATGTCAAAGTAAAGAAGGGTGCTCGGGAGTTGATCACGACCCAGGTATTCGTCAATGGCCACGCGATGAACGCCCGTGACGTCGTGCTCCGCGAATTGCGCGATCCGATAGATAGAGAGTTGGTTTTGGTCGATTTCAAACCCGTAGCAGGTTCAAAAATCGGAGAGCTGGCTGCCAACTTCGAAATCGTTTTAGGCCACACCCCGGACGAGCGATCTTTCCTCGCGAACCGCCGCGCGAAGAGTGAAGGCTGATGAGAACCATGACCGCGTCCGGCGCAATGCGATGCGGAGTCGGAATACTCTGCGGAGCGATCGCCGCGCACGGGCAGCCGCCCTTTCGGGGCCATGGGCCGTCACGACCTGCGGTCACCTCCGACAGTTTCGTCGAGCGCATGATGGTTTTCGATGGGAACCATGATGGCGAGTTGACCCGAAGCGAGATTACCGACACACGCCTGCTTCGCCTGTTCGACCGGGCCGATGCCAATCATGATGGTGTGGTAACCAAGGACGAACTTAAAGCGTTGTACACGGCGGAAGCCGCCGTCTTCGTTGGTAGACCGGGAGGCGGACCACCCGGCCAAACTTGAAACAGATCCAAACGCGCATGCGGAGTGGAAGATTCAGCAACCTTTGGCTCTCCTCGATATTTATCGGGCTGCTCGCTTTGTTGTGCGCGGTTCTCGCCCTTGTCCAGAACCGCTGGATTTATGAGATCAGCTTAGCGGAACGGGACCGTCTGCATTCGGCCTTACAATCCGACCTCAACCGCCTCAGCCGTGACTTCGACCGCACCATCGCCACTTCCTCTTCCGGGCTCGTTCCGCCTTTCCCGAATGTTTCGAACCTGGGCTCTCAGGCGGCGTGCTCGCGGCAATATCAGCGCTGGAGGGTGACGAATGAGCCGATCTTCCGCCGGATCGGCCTGGTCCAATGGGAAAACGGCCGACCCGAGTTTTATCTGCTCAACATGGATACTGCTAAGTTCGCGCGCGCCGAGTGGCCGCCCGAATGGAGCGGTATGCGCAAGCGGTTCGAGGCCCGAATGAACGACTTGCCCGTTCCGGCACTGCCGCCGCCGGAATCCGCGCTGCTTGAAGCTTCGCTGTTTGGATCACTTCATGGTCGTTTTCCGTGGCAGGGAGCTCCCCGCGACGGCTTCGGCCCCCCGCCCAAGGAAGACTGGCTGGTTGTGGAGCTTAGTCTCGACTATCTCCGCTCCAGCTTGCTGCCGGATCTCTTTGGCAAGTATTTGGGCGGCTCCGGCACGACGGCCTATGACACGAAGATAGTCGTGGATTCGCAACCCACGATCGAAATCCTGGCATCGACGCCAGACCACCGCTTCGATCAGCCGGATGCCTCGGTAGGCTTGCTCAATATGAGCAATTTCGAGGCGCCGCGAGGCCCGCGCGGAGAGCATGCGATGAGACGCGAATGGCTCTCGCCCATAGCATCCAACCAGCCGCGCTGGCGTCTGCTCGTGCATCGGCGCGGGAGTTCGCTCGAATCCACTATCAATAGCGCACGCTTGAGAAACATCGCACTTTCCGGCGGGATACTTTTACTGATTCTGACCACGGTGGTCGCTTCGCTTCGCTACTCTCGCCGGTCCCAGCAGTTTGCGGCACTTCAAATGAATTTTGTCGCCGGGGTTTCGCATGAGCTGCGAACCCCCTTGACCGTGATCCGCACCGCCGCGTTCAATCTTCGCGGCCGATTGGCGACGCGCCCCGATCAGGTCGAGAAGTACGCAAAGTTGATCCAGAATGAAAGCGAAAAGCTTACGGTACTGGTGGATCAGGTGCTTCGCTACGGAGCGGCCAGCGCCGGCCACGTGATCGGGGAACGACGGCCGATTGGGGTCGAGGGACTCATCGACAGCAGCATAAAATCGAGTTCGGCTGTCTACGCTCCCGCTGGCGTGGTCATTGAGAAGCGGATCGATCCGGGCCTTCCGGTGATCTTTGCCGATGAACTGGCGCTCAAACATGCATTGCAAAATCTGGTGGACAACGCGGTGAAGTATGGATTGGAAGGAAGTGGCTGGATCGGCATATCCGCGGAGGCGGTTTCCGACGGCCACGGCGGTTGCGTGGAAATTCGAGTCACGGACCATGGACCGGGAATACCCGCGGATGAGCAAGTGCACGTCTTCGAAGCCTTTTACCGGGGGAAACGCGCGGTGGCGGATCAGGTGCATGGAACCGGCCTGGGCCTCAACTTGGTGAGGAGCATAATCGAGGCGCATGGCGGAACCATTCGTGTGAGCAACGCGGCTCCTCGCGGCGCCGAGTTTATCGTCCGAATTCCCGCCGCGCCGCAGGGGGTACAGAATGTCTTCGCGAATACTCTTGGTTGAAGACGAACCGGGCCTCATCATGACGTTGTCGGATCTATTGTCCGAAGCGGGGCATGAGGTCGAGACCGCGCGGGATGGAGAGGCAGGGCTCGCCAAGGCGTCAGAAGGAAGGTTCGATCTCATCGTTCTCGATGTGATGCTTCCCAAAATGACGGGGTTTGAGGTGTGCCGGCGTCTTCGCGAAAGCGGCGCCGATTTCGCGATTCTGATGCTTACCGCCAGATCGGCGTTAGGGGACCGCGTCGGCGGACTGCAAATCGGAGCAGACGACTATCTGACAAAACCATTCGAGCCGCCGGAGCTGCTGGCCCGCGTGCAAGCGCTTTTGCGGCGGGTGGGTAAAGAGAACAGACTGGGCATCACCGCTTTCCGGTTTGCCGATGTGGTCGTTGACTTTGAGCGCGCGGAGCTATTGAAGAACGGGCAACCGGTTAGTCTCGCCGGCAAGGAATTTCAGTTACTGCGTTATCTCATCGATAACCGCCGCAGAGTCGTAACTCGCGAAGAGCTCTTGACTAATGTCTGGGAGTACAGCGGCGATGTAGCTTCGCGCACCCTCGACGTCCATATCGCATGGCTGCGTCAAAAGCTGGAAGCAAATCCGCAATCGCCGCGCCACATTCACACCGTGCGCGGCACAGGTTACCGGTTCTCGCCGTAAGCTTTCGAACGTTACAGGCCCATGTGTTAAGGAGTGTAAAAGCAAGATCTGAATGGCAACCCAGCCTGGAAGTAACTCATCAGATCAGTCACTATGAACTCGCACTTACCTTTCCTTAACCGCCGGCATACTCTCGCCATTCTCGGGGGCGCGGGCGCCGCCGCTTTCACCGGATCTTTGCAAGTAGTCGATGCTGCTACTTCCTGCGTCGCTCTTGCCGGACAACAGACGGAGGGCCCGTATTGGGTCGACGAAAAGCTTAACCGTTCCGACATACGTGTCGATACGTCCGACGGCTCCGTGCGGCCGGGGGTACTGTTGAACCTATCGATTGCATTGCAGGAATCGAGCGGCTCCAGTTGCACTCCTCTCGCGGGCGCCAGGGTTGACATCTGGCATTGCGATGCTACGGGAGTCTATTCCGACGAGGCGGTTCAAAACTCTACCGGTAAGACTTTTCTCCGCGGATACCAGGTCTCCGACGACAGCGGCACGGTTCAGTTCACAACTATCTATCCCGGCTGGTATAGCGGGCGCACTGTCCACATCCACGTTCGTATCCGTACTTATTCGGGATCGACTCTGCTGGACAATTTCACGGCGCAGATTTTTTTCGACGATACAGTCACGGACCAGATTTTCGCCCAAAACACTCCCTATAGTGCCCGCCGCGCGCGTGACACGCGGAACGCAAACGACATGGTGGTTGCCGGGACAAGCAATGGTTCCGTGGTGTACGGAACGCTTACACAAACAAGTGTCGGTTACTCAGCCGCGGCTACCATAGGAGCGAATGTCAAGACGGCTGCCGTTTCGAAGCCGGTCATTACTTCAGGCGGGGTTGTAAATGCGGCGGGCTTTCAGGTGGGCGTTGCCCCGGGAGCCTGGACTACGATTTTCGGCCAGAACCTTGCCTCAGCAAACCATGCGCTAACTTCCGCTGATCTTGTGAGCGGGAATCTTCCGACAACTCTTGCGGGGGTGAGCGTGCAAATCGACGGCAATTCCGCCTTTGTGGACTATGTTAGTCCGACGCAGTTGAACGTACAAGCGCCATCCAGCGCCAACA
>JAOAPQ010000610.1 GCA_025462965.1 Bryobacterales bacterium | reverse complement strand
GATTCCTGGGCGATCATGGCGTGGCTCAAGAACCAGGAGCCGGAAGCGGGCCTCGTACGGCGCATGCTTGAAGGAGCGGAGCGGGGGGAACGCAGGTTGACGATGAACATCATCAATCTGGGCGAAGTTTTTTACCTGTCGGCCAAGGCTAAGGATTTGGCCTACGGCGAGCGTGTGCTCGATGCCTTGCGTGCCCGGGTCACCACCATGTCCGCGGCTGACGAACTGGTCATGATCGCCGCGAGGTTAAAAGCGCGCTACGCGATCTCCTATGCGGAAGCGTTCGCGGCTGCCACGGCCATGCGTATGGAGGCCCCGCTGGTGACAGGTGATAGCGAACTGCGCGCCTTAGCTACGAAAGAGCCCGGCCTGAAGCTTGAGTGGATCGGCGCGAAGTAAGGACTTACTCGTCATCTTACGGCGCGACGGACCACCAGGAAGATCACAATCCAAACAAGTAAGAACAGGACGAAAAGGACTTTTGCGATCCCCGCCGCGGCGCCTGCGACCCCCGTGAACCCAAGCGCTCCCGCAATCAGCGCGATCACCAGAAAGATCAACGACCAATGCAACATTTCGGCTTGCCTCCACGCCCGGGTCTGTGCAATTACGAGCCCAAATCGGCAGAGTCGAATTACGCGAAGTAGTCTTTGACGCGTTCGAAAAGGCCCTTCTCGTTCGGCTCGTTGTCGGCGGGAAGGGTCTGCGCGAGTTGTTCGAAAATCTTGCGCTGCTCGCGTGTAAGCTTGCCGGGCGTGCGCACATCCACGTGCACCACGATATCGCCCCGGTTATGGCCGTTCACCTGGGCGATGCCCTTATTGCGCAAGCGGAACTGCGCGCCGGTCTGTGTCCCTTCCGGGATCTTCAGTGTAGCGGGCTCGCCCAAGGTGGGAACAGCAATTTCCGCGCCCAGCGCCGCCTGCGCGATATTGATCGGAATACTGCAGTGCAGATCGTTATCGCGGCGCTCGAAGAACGCGTGCTCCTCCACTTTCAGGAACACGTACAGATCCCCCGGAGGACCGCCGTTAGGGCTGGGTTGGCCTTCCCCAGTGAGCCGCAGGCGGTTGCCATCCGCCACTCCGGCCGGTATATTCACCTTGAGCTTGCGGTTCACCCGCTTGAACGCCTCACCGCGACATTCGCGGCAGGGATTCTTCACAATTTTTCCCGAGCCATTGCACTGCGGGCAAGTACGGCGAACCGAGAGAAAACCTTGCTGGTAGAGAACTTCGCCGCGTCCACGGCACTGTGGGCACCCGGTCGAGCCGCTACCGGGTTCCGCGCCGTTACCCTGGCACCGCTCACATTTCTCCAGGCGCGGGACCTGGATCTCTGCCGTCATGCCGAACGCCGCGTCTTCGAAGCTGATTTGGAGGTCGTACCGGACGTCTTCGCCGCGCATCACGCGACTTTGACCGCGCCGGCCGCTACCGCCGCCGAAGATATCGCCAAAACCGAACTGGCTCAAGATGTCGCCCAGATCGAAGCTGTTCGGGTCGAAACCTCCCCCGCCGTTAGCCATGTTCTGGACGCCCTGGTGGCCATAGTGGTCGTAAGCGGCCCGCTTTTGGGCATCGCACAGGACGGAATAGGCCTCGGCCGCTTCTTTGAACTTTTCCTCCGCGTCCTTGTTATCGGGGTTGCGGTCGGGGTGGTATTGCAGCGCCAGCTTGCGGTAGGCGCTCTTCAGCTGGGCGTCATCCGCGCCCCGGTCGAGGCCCAGGACCTCGTAATAATCGCGTTTTGTCACGTTAGAACCAGGCATCTGCTGCTTATGGGCGGACCGCCACCTTCACCATGGACGGCCGCAACAGCTTGCCTTTAAATTTGTACCCTCGTTGAAAATCGTCAATAACTGTATGGTCTTCCGCGTCTTCGGTCTGGATCTTCTCAACAGCCTGATGCACGTGGGGATCGAACTTGGCTCCAGCGGTATCGATCGGCTCGAGGCCAAGTTTCTTCAGCGCGGAGGCCAGGCGGTCGTAGATCATTTCAACCCCTTTGGCGTAATCCTTGCTGGACGGGTCGGCTTTCAGCGCCAGTTCTAGATTGTCGAGCACGGGCAGAATGTCTCGTACGACCTCCATGCCGGCATATTGCGCGAAGTCAGAGCGATCTTTATCGCTCCGCTTGCGGAAATTGTCGAAATCCGCCTGCAGGCGAAGTACCCGGTCCTGCAGATCTGTTTTTTCACGGGCCAGTTGGTCGCGCTCGGCGGTCAGATCGGATACCTGGCTGGCTGGTTGGACCCCGGACAGGTTCTCCACGGGGCTGCCATCGGGCGCGTCGGACATATTACGGTTCGAAGTTTCGGTAGTCACGGCTATTTTCAGATTAACAGGTCGCTAGCGCGGCTTAGGCTTGGGCGCGCTCGAAAGCGCGGCTGATTTGTAGCACTGAGGACATCACCCTTTCGTAGTTCATGCGAACCGGTCCCAGGACCGCGAAACGGGCAATCAACCCGCCCGGCAGCGGTATGGAGATTCCGATCAGCGCTAACTCCTTCATCGAAGGGTGCGCTTCTTCCAAACCGACGTGAATCCCGAGTTCACCCGTCGATTGTTCCAGGAAGCGCTCGAGCAGCTCGACGACGCGCTTCTTCTCCTCAAGAGCGCGGAACAGATCGCGCATTCTCTCCCTTGTGAGATGCAGATCCAGGCCGACCAGATTCGAAGCGCCTTCCATGTGAATCCACGGATTCGAGTCGGTTTCGAGCAAACCCTTCTGATAAAGAATGGTAAGCCGCTGCAGGACGGCGTCGTACGCGGCCCGCTCCTCTTCTATCCGCCGCAGCAATTCCCTGCGGGCGTCAACCAGTTGCCATCCCGCGAAGTTGCGGTTGACGTAGTTTCGAAGAGAAACCAGGTCCTCCGGCGACATCACTTCATTCAGCGTCACCACGCGGTTGCGCACCATTCGGTCGCGCGTCACCAGCACCATCAGCACGCGGCGATCGGAAAGCCCGACCAGTTCGATGTGCTCCAGTTCCTGATCGGTTCCGGGCAGCGCGGCCGCGATCCCCACGTTTCGCGTCATATCCGTCAGCATCCGCGAAGTACGCCGGATGCAGCCCTCCACGGAATCGGCTTCGCTCAGTTCCGCGACCATCCGCGCGTCGTGACCGGAGTTGACATGACGGGCACTCAGGGTCGAAACGTAGAAGCGAAAAGCTTTCTCCGTTGGGACGCGCCCCGCGGAGGTGTGCGGCTGGGCAAGGTAGCCCTGGTCGGCCAGGTCTGCCATCACATTGCGGATGGAAGCCGGGCTGAGTGAGAAATTCGGCAGCTTCGAGAGCGTGCGCGAACCCAGCGGCTCGCCGGTCTCGATGTAAGTGCGAACGATTGAGCGCAGAATCTCCTGCTCTCTTCCGCTCAGAACTCCTTCGCGCTGCATAGAATTAAATGGACTGTCCCTTACATAGGATTGTAATGCTTATTTGGCCCGGGTTCAACTAGGGTTCGTCCCTACCAAATGAGAAACACGCGCCTAACCTTGATAGACTGACAGTTTTGTTTTCCATAAGGGGGAAACCTATACGTGGCGTTCCTGAGAGGCTTTCTGCGTGTGTACAGCTGGATCTTCGAAACGATACTGAGCCTGATGGCCCTTGCTATGGGGGTGGTAGCAACCGCCATCGGCACAAAAGATGTCCAGCTCGGATGGCTTCCATGGACAGGAAAAACGCTGCTGGCGTGGCTGATGGCGCTGGGTCTCCTGGGACTGTTCTGCGTCGTGTTTGCCATTACAGGACGGCTGCGCATCATGCTGTTTCTATTCAGCCTCGTCGCGTTTATCCTGCTGGCAAAGGGCTTTTTCCAAGGGACATACTCTTTTGCCGGACCGGAGCAGGGAAAAAACGCGCTCATCCTCGTGGTGGGAGCGTTTCTGGCGGTAATTGGCGCATGGCCGGGCGGCCGGGCGCCTGCCAGGCGAAAATAGCGCGCTACCCCCAAAGTTCGTTGACTGGACCGTATAGGTCCTGCTCCGACGCGAATGGCACCAGGTCGAACCCGCGGCCCGTCGGATCGCTGAGGATAGACGTCCAGTCGATACCGAGCGCGGAGTAAATGGTAGCCTCAATGTCTTCCGGATGGATATCGCGCCCGCGCGACCAGCCGGGGTCGGCGGTGGCGTCGCCGGATGGCGTGGTTGCGCCGATTACCGTTCCGCCTGTAATTTTCGCCCCCGCCATCAGCACGGATTGCTGCAGCAGGTGATCGCGGCCGGAGCCCTGATTGATTGGCCCCACAGTGCGCCCGAACTCGCCCTGGGCGACGATGAGCGTGTTGTCCAGCGTGCCGGCGGTCTGCATGTCCGCCATAAGAGTGCCTAGCCCCGTGTCGAACTGCTTTCCCAGATTCGGCAGATTGTTGGCCGCGTAGATGTTCTGGTGCATGTCCCAGCCGCCTACCGTGATCTGGATGAATCGCGCTCCCATATTGGCTGCGACCAGATTGCGCGCGGTGAGGCACGCGTTGCCGAAGCCGGTGTTGCCATAGCGTGCGCGCTCCGCCGCCGAGAACGTAAAGACATTGTTCACGTTGGTGTTGTACATCAGTTGGCGTGCCGCGGTATCGGCAGCCACCATATCGTCCGTGACCGTGCCGTAGGGTGAGTCCTGGGCGATGGACGAATCCATATCCGTGCGCAGGTTATATCGGGATTGAAAACGTGTCTGTCCATCCGGATGCGTGGAATTCGGAAGACCACCGCCCCCGGGGCTGATATAAAAAGGGGCGTTCACCGGCGGCATATAACCCGCGCCGACTCCTCCGCTGGCGTTGAGAGAAATAAAAGCGGGGAGCGTCGTATCCGGGCTGCTGGAGCGCAGAAGACTCGAAACAACCGCGCCGATGTGCGGCGCGATCCTGGAGTTACCCTGCGTAGGATTGCGCCCGATCTGCACCCACGTCTGCGCCAGGCCGTGCACCGCCGCCCACGAACGCGTGGAGCGCAGGAGAGCAATGCTCCCGAGTTGGCTGGCCAAGGTTGGCATGAGCCCCTGCGGGAACAGCGTGTTGCCATAGCTGGTGGGGTTGAAACTCGCCGGGGTCCAGGGTCCGACCTTCAGATCGAACGTATCCGTATGGCTGGGCGCGCCGGCCATCAGGACGAAGATGACGTTCCTGGCCGTGCTCTTCGGAGTGACCGCCGCTTTCGCCACGGTTTCCAAAGGACCCGAGGGCAGCAGGAAATAGCCGCCCACGGCGCTCGCCACGTGACGGAAGAACATGCGCCGGCCAAGAGTCGGGCGCTTCCAGAAGAAGCTGTGGGGGTGGCTGGAGCTGTCGAATCCAAATCTGTTTCTCATAGACCCCTCAATACGAATACAGAAAATCGATCTTGTTGATGAGCGCCCAGGAAAGATCCTCGATGGCGCTGTTCCGCGCGGCCGTTGTCGTCGCCGCAGTCAGGTACTTCGTGGCCGATGCCAGTTCGGCCGCAGTCGGCATCCGCGACAGGAACGTGAGAAACACTTCGTTCACGAGCGCAGTGTTGTCGGTAATTTTGGCGACCTCCTGCAGCTCCGGTGAAGCGGCCATCTTTACGCGGCTGATGACGAAGTTGTCGTTCATGATCGTAAGTCGCTGGATGACGGACGCGTCGGAACTGCGCGCCGCCGAATCTCGGTTTCCGCGCAGAAACGCATTCAGCAGGGTGGCACCGCCGCCTGATGGAGCGAGCGGATCGGGAAGCTGCATGGCCCATTGAATGAGCGGAGCGCTGCCGCCGTTTACGTTGTAGTTGCCCAGCACTCCCGTAGCTTTGGCGACGGCATCGTGAACTTCTTCCGCATCCAGGCGGCGGGGATAGTGGCGTGCGTACATCGAGACCAGAGCGATGTCCCACGGCGCGTCGTACCGTGAACTCAGCTGGTATGCGTTCGATTGCACCAGGACGCGCATGAAATCGCGAAACTGGAAGTTGCGGGCCACGGCTTCCTGCGCCAGGCGTTCGAGCAGTTGAGGAATCCCGGCCTGCAAGGTCCAGGGCGAGGCCGGCGGGCTGTTTGGATCGAGCCGCGCGGGATCCATATTATCGAGAGGATCCACGAGCCCCAGATTGAAGAACGCTTTGAACATCCGGTTCGCGAAGTTACGCGCGAACATCGGGTCAGTCATCATCTGTTGGGCGAACGAATCGCGCCAGTTTTGGTTCGCCGCGGGAGCCGCGCCGTTCAGGTAAACGGGCGTCAGCGTCTTCAACGTGCCGAGCGCCACGCGGTTCGGGCGGTTCCCGTAGGTTGTGTTGAGATCGTAGCTGCCCGTAGTCTTGTCGAGAGCGCGCCAGCTGTTGTACATACCGTCGTAGATATTCGAGCTGGTCCGCGGCATGTTGTAGTTCAGCCGGGAGAAATGCGCCGCCATCTGCTGGGCCTGAATGCGTGTGACCGTGGAGCCCCACAGACTAATGCTATCCAGATGCCCGCTTCCGTTATGGCAGAGCAGGCAATCGTAATAAGTGACCCCGAAGAAGGCGTCCGCCGTCCGCGACATCATGGTGTCGTAGGAGTCCTGCACGGGGCCGCCCGGAGTTTGCATGTGATAGACGTAATTGGCGGGGCCGCCGTTCAGGACGTCACTGGTGTCTCCGGTTGCGGTCACCACCTCATAGGCGATATCGCGAAAAGACTTGCTCTGGTCGATGGCCGACCGCAGGTAGTTATAGAAGGCGTCCCGTCCGCCGATCCCCGGCTGCACGTTGTTGGAGACGGCGACGTTCTGCAGGAGGTCCCCCAGCCACATGGTCCATTTGTCGGTGTACTCGGGCGAGTAGAGCAGTTGCTCGATCATCGCGTCCCGTTTCGCTGTGGACGGATCCGCCTTGAACGCGCGGATATCGGCTGAAGAAGGAATGCGGCCCGTCAGGTCCAGGGTCACGCGCCGCAGAAACTCCTCGTCGGTGGAAAGCCCCGCCGAGGGGACGTTCTTGGCCGCTAGCTGACTGAAGATGATGGTGTCGATGAAGTTTCGTTGCGGAATTGTCTTCGCGGCGACAGTGGGGGCGGCGCTAGCAGTGCGGCTAAATGCATCCAGTCTGGCGACGCGGGAAACGACCTCCCGTTTAGCACGAACGGCACGCGAAAGAAACTCGTCAGGCTTCGAGGTGAAGGAACAATTCGTTCCGGAAAACTGCTGATCGTCTGACTTGGCTGGTTGTTGCAAGAATGCGAGGGTAGCAAAAGCGACAGCGAAAGGAATCAGGGCTTGTTTCAAGGAAACACCTTTCTTCTGGGAGGTCTCCGCGTACCCGAAGACAGCGACTGTCGCTTAGTTTCGCAGAAAAACGGACTGTATAGAAGGGTTGATACGGAGAAGAGGGGAAATAAGGAGTTAAAAGTACAAAAAGCTCCAGCCGCGAGGCTGGAGCTTTTTGTATCGGAGAAGAAAGGAAATTTCTTAAGGGCGACCCGGGCTGATACCGTTCGGGGGAACGTTCGTGGTTCCTTGCGAAGCGAGAACGCCGGCAGTCGATCCAACGGCCCCCACCACGACCACAGCTGCTACTATCACCCCTGTGTGACTTAGACCAATGCCGGACCCGGCACCCGCGCCGCTAGCACCACCGGCAGCAGGCGGGGTCTGCTTATTTCCGCCGCTGGGTGCGGATGCACCCTGATCCTGCGGAGTGAAATCGAACGCCATTCCAGGAGCGATGTTCGCGACAACCGCGCCCGACGCATTGGCGACCTGAACATGTCCGGCGATAGAGGCCACCTGGACCGTCGTGCCGTGAATCGAAACCTTAGCCGCGGCATCGCTGTCAGTTCCGGTGATCTGCAGGGAGCGGGCTTCTATGCCATACTTTCCGGCCGCCTTCAACTCCATCACGCCTTTTTCGAGAACCATCCGGTTGCTGTAGACTTTGCCCCGGGATGCGGAGGACAACTGCACATCCGCGCCGCTCTTAAGATGCAGGCGGGAGGCCGTGGCGTTCGTCTCTACCGTGCTGCCGTCAAAAATCGAGGCATTGCCCACCGTGCTCGCGTTATTGATCAAAAGGGTGCCGTTTGAAAACGCCACGCCTATTGCCGGGGTCGCCGCTGAGACGAGTGAGAGATTCGCGGTCAAAGCCGCCGCGATCAGTGCCTGAACTCTTAGGTTCGTCATTTAATCGAATTCCTCCATGGAACGGAACAGCAAGTCCTAGTAGTGAGTATGGGTTTGGCAACCGGCGTAAGTCAAGGATTTAATGGACAAAATCCGTCCTGCCGTCATGAACCTTACAGGCCCCGGGAGTGAATTGATATCTTTAGTTATTTGCGAAGCCGGTCCAATTTCGCACATGTAGCGTCTCGTACTGATCGTCGTACTAAACTGGGCTGCGAACATGGGAACCCCTTTATCCTCATCCACGCCCCGAACCATTATCTTTGATCTCGGGAAAGTGATTGTCCCCTTTGACTTCAGCCGGGGATACCGCGCGCTCGAGACGCTGTGTCCTCATCCGGCAGGCGAGATCCCGGCAAAGATTATGTCCACGGGCCTTGTGACTCGACTGGATACCGGTACGATCGACCCCGAGGCCTTCGTCCAGTCGCTCGCCCGCGAACTGGAAATGCGCATCACATACCCGGAGTTCTGCACCATCTGGAGTTCCATTTTCCTGCCGGGAACGCTGATTCCCGAAGAATTGGTCGAAAATCTGAGCACGCGGTACCGGCTGCTGCTACTGTCCAACACGAATGCCATCCATTTCGACAGCATTCAGGAAAACTATCCGATCCTGCGCCATTTTCATGCGTTTGTATTGTCTTACAAGCTTGGGATGATGAAGCCGGACCCGGCGATCTATCGGCGTGCCGCGGAACTAGCGGAATGCGAACCCGCCGAATGCCTATTCATCGATGACCTGGCGGAGAATGTGGCCGGCGCCGAACGGGTAGGCATGCCGGCCATTCAGTTCTTTTCGTTCCAGCAGCTCGAGCGCGAGTTGGCCGCCCGGGGCGTTCGCTGGGACTAAGTTCCGCTCGCCTCCGGCGGCAGGCTAACCTAGCAACCCGCCGTGCCCGAGGCAGGCGACTTCCCAGGTGGAAACTCGATACCTCGCCAAAAGCGGCGGCAGCATCAGATCGACGACGTTCGGCTTAGCCGACCGAAAGCAGCCAGGCGCAGAAACTATCGGGATGTCGTCTTTGTACGCAAGCATCATCAGATTGCCTGGCTCCACTGGAGCCAGAAAACGCTCCAGTTGGCCTCCAACTCGGGCCAACGCGCGGCCCACCACGTCTTCTGGTCCCGCAGGGGCAGTCGTGGAGGCCACCAAAACGAGCGAAGGCCGCGAGCGGAGGAGAGTTGCCAGAGACCGCGCTACGGCGCCTTCCTCCTCGACGCACGCGAGCGAGGAGCCGGTGGCGACGCCAAACCGCTCAAATCGCTGGCGCATGATGTTCTCGAACATTTGCCGTGCACGGTCGCCGTTCAGAGGATCGCTGTATAAGACGGCCACGGACGAACCGCGCATCGGACGCGCCTGCATGATCGGGCCACGATCCTTGAGCATCGCGACAAGTCCGTCCAGATCGGACTGTGCGACCGCGAACGGAGCGCTTTTCACCGTTGCGATCCGCTGGCCCGCGATGGCGTAGCTGAAATTCAGGCTCGTGGCGATCACGACGCTGGCGGTGCAGTTCACCTGCTTCAGAAGATCGTCGTCTACCAGTACGCAGCAATTCTCCGTCGCGACCAGATTCGCCCGGCCCCCGGCGGATAATTTCACCTCATAGCAACCGCAGGCGATTTCAGACGCGATCGAGCACACGGCATCGTCCTCACCCACTTCGCCATCCTCCAGTTCGGTGACCCAGATGCGGTCCATGCCTTCGGACTCTAGCACCCGAATATCGTCTTCGCTGATGATGTGACCCTTGGCTAGCAATTTCTTGCCGCCGGAACGGAAAACAGTGCAGCAGAGGATTCTGCCGCTGGATTCTCTGACGTCAACGGTCTGAGCTTTCATGAGTTCCTCATTGCCGCACCGGATTTCGGTCGCGGCTCTTTGAATTGTACAGACTATTTGTCTGTCAATTAAAAAGAATTCTCACGAAATTTAGGATTAGAATCAAAAAATACCGGAAAAACTTAGTTCAGGTTCGCCGGACGTTTGGAAGTTGCACCAGAATCCCGGCTTCGAGCGTGTCCACCGGACCCGGCCGATGTCCCGCCCACCGGGCTGAATCCAAAACACGGAGGACGGCGATCTCGTCGCAGGACTGGAACTTCGGACAGCGCAGGCAGTCTTTCCAGGCCTTCAGCGGAAGCTCACCGCGTTCCACCTCGGCAAACCCGACTTTGGAAAAGAACCCCGGCACATAGGTAAACGCAAAGACCGCGCCAAGAGAATAATCCCGCGCCTCCCGCACCAGAGCATCCACCACCTGCCGGCCCACCCCGCGGGTCTTGGCATGTTCAGCGACCGCCAGCGAACGTATTTCGCCCATCACCGGACTATAGAAATGAAGAGCGCCGCACCCGAGAAGGGTGTCTCCGTCATATGCAACCGAGAAATCCCGCATATTTTCGGACAATTCAAATTCGGTGCGCGGCAGCATAATTCCCTTCGCCGCGTATCCGTTGATCAGATCCAGGAGCGGCGCGATATCGCGCATCGCCGCCTTGCGTACCGTGAGCGCGCGAGGATGGGCCACCGCCGCCGTCATGTTTTCTTCCGTTAATGCGCTGATCATACTGTTGCCGCCTCAATCTCCAACCCGATGCGCGTCCCGATCGATTCACCTGCGATCACGCGCACAAGCACTGCATCTTCCATGCCGGGAGCGATGTACACCTTGCCGATCCCCTGCCGCAGCGCGGAAGTAGCGGCGTCGAGTTTAGCCTGCATGCCGCCCTTCGCCACTCCGCTCGCAATCAGATCCGCCGCGCCCGCAACGGAGAGACTTTCCAGGCGCTTCCCGGCGCCATCCAGAACGCCGGCAACGTCTGTCAGGAAAATCAGCCGGTCGGCGCGGATGGCCGCGGCGCACGCTACCGCCATCTGATCGCCGTTCACGTTGTAGAAATGGCCTTCGCGATCACCGGCGAGGCAGGCGACAACGGGCAAATACCCGTTCCCGGTCAGCAGCGTCATCAATTCCGGGTCCGAGCCGGTCACCCGGCCCACGGCGCCCAATTCCGGATCCATCTGCTCAGCCTGGACGGTGCCTCCGTCAAGACCGGTGAGCCCGACGGCGCGGACGCCCGAGCGGATGAGGGCGGCCACCAGTTCCTGGTTCACGCTGCCTGCAAGAACCTTGAGCACGGCATCCATGGTTTCCGGCGTGGTCACGCGCAATCCGTTTACAAAGCGGCTCTGAATGCCTCGTTCTTCGAGGAATCGCGTCATCTGCTTCCCGCCGCCGTGCACAACGAAGCACCGATGCCCATCCGCAAGGAGCCGCGCGATCTGGAGCGCCAGCGCATCCCGCATGGCGGCCGTATCGAGCAGCGTGCCGCCGATCTTAATGAGCAGTTTCACAGCAGTCCTTCCGTTTCAGGCAAACCCAGCGCGAGGTTCAAGTTCTGAACTGCCTGTCCGGCGGCGCCTTTCACCAGGTTGTCGATCGCGCTCACGACAACGCCTCGGCCGGTCGCCCGGTCGAAGGCGACTCCTATGTCGCAGAAGTTTGTCCGCGCGACACCATGGAGATCCGGAAACGACCCGAGTTCGTGCAAGCGGATAAACGGTTCGGCGGCGTAGCGTCTGTCGTACAGTTCGAGCAGTTCGGCTGCACTGCCGAGCGTCTTCGAGCGGAAATAGATGGTTTCGAGGATGCCGCGATCGAGAGGGAGCAACTGCGCGGTAAAGCTGAATTCGCTCTCGTCCAATCCCGAGACCTGCAGCACTTCGGGGACATGGCGGTGATTCAACACCGAGTAGGCGGAGAAATTATCCGTCACCTCACAGAAACTCGTCTTGAGGGACGGCTTTCGTCCCGCGCCGCTTACGCCGGATTTCGCGTCGCACACAATCCCGGCCGCACGGTCTATTGCTCCAACCTCCACCAGCGGCCGGATTGCGAGGTTGGCCGCCGTAGGATAGCAACCTGGGTTGGCGATCAGACGCGCTGAGGGGATTCGCTCGCGGCAGAATTCGGGCAGCCCGTAAGCGGCCTCGGCTAAAAGCGCGGGCTGGGTATGCGCTTCTTTGTACCAGTGCTGGTACCGCTCTGGAGTTCGCAGCCGGAATGCGCCGCTGAGATCGATCACCTTCGCGCCGGCTTCGAGCATGATGGGCGCAAGTTCCATGGATACTTCGGGAGGTGTGGCGAGAAGGACCGCCGCGAGCCCTTCGGAACGAACCGAATCGCCGCTCGACGGCGCGCGCCGGAGCGGGGAAGGACGACGCAGGCGTGTACCCGACCCCGGGTCTTCCCGGTGCTCAAGAAGGACGGGGTCGATAGACGGATGCTTACGGAGAATCTGGATCAGTTCGGCGCCGCTATAGCCGCGGTGTCCGACGATCCCGGCCGAAAAACGCATATTTATTCTTTGCTATGAATAAATATACCATACGCACGCCCTGATTGAACGGGCTTAATGCTCCGCTGCCGACCGCTGGGCCAGCTCCCCGATTACCGGCAGTACGTATAGCTCCTCATGACTCGCCTTGACCAGCATGAAGATCCAAACACCCAGCAGCACAGCCTCGAGCAGCCGATCCACACGATAGACAGGCCCCGCGAAATCTCGAAAAATGGGCCTCACGCCCCAGTCGATGAACAGCCACACGGCGAATAAGTACAGACCCTGAAAGGCGTTGAACCGGACCACGTGGTTGTTCCGGAATTTACGCGCCGCCAGTATAATCACAGCGGCAATCCACCCGACCACCGGGATGTAGCAAAGAATCGAAGCGGTTCTCGGCGTAAGCGCGTCCAGCGGGTCTGAGAACGTCGGCGGACAAGGAGGCGTGGGCTGGCTGACCCCGCATTTCGCGCAGAAGCGATCGCGGGGATGGGCCAGGTTTCCGCAATTGCTGCAGTAAGGCATCTATCAAATGTTACGCTTGCGACACTCGGATTGTTCCAGACACACTATGATACGATTCTGTTCGATTATGAAATCAATACTGGCTTTTCTGGCATTTCTATGCGCATTCCCCGCAGCCGCAGCCAAACCCCTCGACGTCTATTTCGTTGACGTGGAGGGTGGTCAGGCCACGCTGTTCGTATCGCCCTCAGGCCAGTCGATGCTTGTGGACACGGGCTGGGCTGGGTTCAACAACCGCGATGCCGACAGAATCGCGGCGGTCGCGAAACTGGCGGGCATCAAACAGATCGATTACCTCGTCACCACGCACTATCACTCGGACCATGTGGGCGGCGTACCGCAACTCTCCGCGAAGCTTCCGATCCGCAACTTCGTCGACCACGGGGCTTTGTTAGAGCCGGCGCAGGAAAAACTGTACTCGGCTTATACCGCCGTGCGCGACTCCGGCAAGCACATTGAAGCGAAACCAGGGGAAACCATTCCGATCAAGGGCATCGATGTGAAAGTACTCAGCGCGGCGGGCAATGAAATTACGTCGGCTCTGCCCGGCGCAGGGCAGCCAAACCCGTACTGCAAGGACCCGCAGGCGCGGCCGGTGGACACGACGGAAAACGCGCGATCGCTCGGCACTCTGATCACCTACGGCAAGTTCCGGATCATCGACCTCGGCGATCTGACGTGGAACAAGGAATACGAGCTGGTGTGTCCAAACAACAAGGTCGGCACTGTCGATGTTTACCTCGTGACGCACCACGGAATGAACATGTCCAGCCATCCGGCTATCGTGGACGCGCTGCATCCGCGCGTCGCGATCATGAACAACGGCGCGCGGAAGGGCGGAACCCCGGAAGCCTGGACGACCATCCATGATGCGCCGGGAATCCAGGATATCTGGCAGCTGCATTATGCCGTGGCCGGCGGATCGAAGACGAATGCCGCGGAAGAGTTGATCGCCAATCCGTCGGAGGAGGGCGATAAGGGGAACTGGTTGAAGCTTTCGGCGCAACCCGACGGCGTGTTTACGGTGACCAACGGCCGCACGGGATTCAGCAAGACATATAAGCCATAGATCTTCTCAGATGTTCCAGATGGACACCAAGTGGTTGTAGAGTTGGTACGATTCAGCCAGTAAGCGCCGGGACGCGCTCGAAGAAGAGCCCCCTTGACGCAGCCCATGCAATGGGTAATAATCCTTGCCACAAATGCCGGATTCAGCCAACATTGAAGCGCGCCTGCGGAACGATCTGGAAATCGCAAGAACGCGCTTAACCGCGAGCCGTACTGCCTTTCAGGCTGTGATTGCGGCGGTGCCGAGCGGCATTCCGCATCCCGACGGAAGTCAGAGAATCGTGAACGCCTCAAAGGACCACGGAGCTGCGTTGGAAGGTCTTCTCGCGGCGGTAAAGAGATATAACGGTTTCATTCTCCGAGGGACCGTTCCGGAAGACCTGAAAGAATAGGGTTTAGGCTACTCGCCCCAGATATATTTGCCGAACCACTCCAGATTGTGCTCCATCACGGCGCGTTGCTGCTTCGGCTTGTCGATGCCGTGCCCGAACCCCTTATAAACGATCATCTTCACCGGCACGCCGCGGTCTTCCAGGCCTTGCCGCAGTTCATAGCCGTTCGGAATCGGCACGCGCTTGTCTAACTCGCCATGCTGGATCAGCGTCGGCGTCTTCGCGTTGTTGATATAAGTGATCGGTGACGTCTTGCGGTATATCTCCGGGTCGTCCCAGGGCGTGCCCTTGAGGTACTGGCGGGTGAACGGCGTTATATCCGTATTGACGTAGTAAGTCGACCAGTCCGAAATCCCGGCTCCAACGGAGATTGCTTTGAACCGGTCACTCGAGGTAGTAAGAAACGCTGAAATGTATCCGCCCTGGCTCCAGCCCATGCAGCCGAGCCGGTTCGGGTCGACGAAGCCCTGTGTGACCAGATAGTCGACGCCGGAGAGCACGTCCCAGGCGTCGCCGACTCCCAGATTCCTGACATTGAGCGAACGCATTTTTTCACCGTAACCGGCCGATCCCCGGTAGTTCGGACGCAGGATCAGCGCGCCTTTCGTCACGAAGAGTTCGGTGGGATAGTTCCGGTCCGGCCGGATAACCGGTTGATCGATGCCCGTGGGCCCTCCGTGAATCACAACCAGCAAGGGATACTTCTTCGTGCGGTCGAAATCGGCGGGCTTCATGAGAATGCCCTCAATGGTGGCCCCATCTTTCGATTTCCAAGAGACCACTTCGCGCGTGGCGAGCGTGAGACCGTGTGTCTGGTCGCCGAGTGTGGTGAGGACGGTGGGGCGGAAGCTGCCGGTCTCGGATGCGAATACTTCCGGGAATGCAGTGGGCGTAGAGCGGATGAAGGCGGCGGAGGAGCCATCCGGACTGAGCGAGAATTGCGAATATGCGAAACCGTCGTTCTCGCCTACGCGGCGGATTGCGCCGGAGGGCATCTCCATGCGGTAGAGATAAGAAGCAGTCCGCTCGCGCGCCTCGAAGAACATGCCGCGACCGTTCCAGGCGAGAAGTTGCGGATCTTCGTCGAAAGTGGTGTTCAGGACGCGCGGCGCGCCTCCCGCCGCGGGAACCACGGCGAGACGGGAGTTCATGAACATCCAGAAATCCACTCCGTTCGCAGTCTCGAAGGCGATCTCGCGGCCGTCGGGCGACCAGATAGGGTTGCGGTCGGGACCCTTGGTGCTCACCAGGTGATTCACGGCGCGGCTCGCGACATCTACGACATAGAGGTCGGAAGTGCCCGAAGATCCCGGCGCCGGGTCGCTCGCGGCGGCAAATGCGATCTTCTTGCCATCGGGCGACCACGAGAAACCCCCGACCGAAAAGTCCTGCCCGCTCGTCACGGCTGCCGCTTTGCCGTCGAGCGGCAGCAGCCAAAGATGGTTCATCGTGTGGTCGGTCTTCACGATTTCAAAATCACCGTACTTATCGTGGCGGCCCTTCTGCGCTTTGCTCTCCGCGTCGGGAGCGACGTAGGCGATCGATTTGCCGTCCGGCGACCAACGAAAGCTGGTGACCGGTGTCTCGCTCTTTGAGATCTGACGCGCTTCACCTCCGGCCGGCGCGATGAGATAAATTTGACGCTTCCCGTCGCGATCCGAGGTGAACGCGATCTGGGAGCCATCAGGCGACCAGCGCGGGCTCCCGCTCGATTTCTTCCCGGCGGTCAACTGCAGCGGATTGTGCGGCGCCGCCGTGGACGCGATCCAGATCTCGGTCTCAAAGGCATTCTCTTCCCAATCGGTCTTCGAGAGCTCGAACGCGACGCGCGTGCTGTCCGGCGAAATCTGGGGATTCGCCGGAGTATGCATTTCAAGGCTTTGGTCGATTGTCGGCGCGGCGGCGAACACGAGCGCGGGAACAAGCAGCAGAAAACAAATCGGCTTCCGCATAATTTGGTCTAGTGTAACAAGCGGGGAAAAATGGGATTCGCATTGTGGGTGGAGCCGGAGCTTGCCTGGGCCGAGGGCACGCATGAATATCGGCCAATGGGCACGGCGGTCATTTCAGTGACGGATCTCTTCCGGGCGCGCGATTTCGATCCCCGCCGGCCGGTGCGCAAGGACCGCGACCGTGATTTCGCGGGCTTCTTCGCCTCGCTCGTGGATCTGAACGATTACCTCCGCTCTATTCGTAGTTCAACGCTTTGACCGGATTGACCTTGGTCGCGCGCCGTGCCGGAAGCATGCATGCGGCGATGGCTACCGCCAGCAGAAACGCAACTACGCCCGTATAGGTAGCGGGATCGGCCGGCCCGACGCCGAACAGAAGGCTGGCTAACAATCGCCGGAGAGCCAACGCTCCGCACAACCCGGCCGCGACTCCCGCGACGACGGGCGTCATGCTCTGGCGCATGATCATGGTCAGGACATTTCGCCGTTGCGCTCCGAGCGCCATCCGGATTCCGATCTCCTGGGTGCGCCGGACAACGGCATACGACGTTACGCCATAGATTCCGGCCGCGGCCAGGAGCATCGCAACGCCGGCGAAGATGGCAAGAAGCAGCATGGCGTATCGGGTGCGGGCGATTGAGCCGGCGAGGAGCTGTTCCATTGGCTCGACTTCGGTAACGGGCTGGTCGCGGTCAATAGAATGGATAGCGGCAATCGCTTGCGACGCGAAGCTCATGGGGCCGCCCGCAGTGCGGAGCACTAAACTCGCATAGGACATCGGCAATTGCGGCATGGCGTAATAGACCATCGGCTTCACGTCGCCGTCGAGAGCGTAGTGCAGGATGTCGCCTGTGATGCCGACGATTTCGCCCGGCTTCGTATCGGCCATTGCGACCACGAGGCTCTTGCCGATGGGGTCTTCGTTCGGAAAAACGCTTCGCGCGAGTTCCTTGCTGATCACGAAAGTTCGCGGCGCGCCGGGGCGATCGTCGCGCGAATCGAAATTGCGTCCGCGCAGGAGCGGTATATGCATGGTTTGGAAGTAGTCACGATGAATTACCCGCACGTCCGTTACAGGAGACTGACCCGGCGGGGGTTCAGGGCGGCCCACTACAGTGAAGCTGGTTGCCGATGCCAGGCCGGCAAACGGCAGGCCCGCGATGGAAGCAGCGGATTCTACGCCGGGGATACGCCGCAGTTCCTGAACTGTCCTTTCGAAGAATTCCACTTGGCGCGCGGGTTCCTGGTACTTGGAGGAGTTGAGAATCACCAGCATCGTGAGCACGCGTTTTGCGTCGAAGCCGGGATCGACCGCCTGCATGTGGAATAGCGTGCGGATCATCAGCCCGGCGCCCACGAGGAGCATGAGTGCGAGTGCGGTCTCGATGAGTATGAAGAAGCTCCCGGCGCGCCGCTGGCTTCCTGAGTTTCCCCGGCCCGCTCTCATTTTGTTGGCGAGGCCGCTTTTTACTGCGTGGAAGGCGGGAGCGAGGCCGAAGAGAATTCCCGCCAGAAGTCCGATTCCGGCCGTGAACGCGAGCACGTGCCAATCGAGGCTGAGTTCGTCGATGCGCGGAATATCGCGGGGAGCGAGAGCGCGGATCGACCGCACCGACCACGCCGCCACCAGGCTGCCGAATAAACAGCCCGCGCCCGAGAGAATCATGCTTTCCGTCAAGAGCTGGCGAACGATGCGCCCGGTACCTGCCCCGAGCGAGACACGAACCGCGAGCTCCCGGTCGCGTGCCGCGGCTCGGGCAAGTAAAAGGTTCGCGACATTCGCGCATGCAATCAGAAGGACAAAGGCCACGGCGCCCATTAGTACGAAAAGCGCGGGTCTCGCTGCGCCCGTGATCTGATCGTCGATCGGGACGAGCGTGACACCCCAACCGGTGTTGAATTTCGGATGCTCGGCTTCGAGCCGGCGGGCAATATCATCCATTTCCGCACGCGCCTGATTCAGCGTCACGCCCGGCTTCAGACGAGCGATGGAACGCATGCCACGGCCGCTTTTCGCTCGATAATCTATCGCCGGATTGAGGCGGACGGGCCTCAGGAAATCGGGTGCCGCGCCGACGGATTTGAAGTTGGGCGGAAGAATTCCGATGACGGTGCAGGGCAGGCCGTCGAGTGTAATCTGCCGTCCGAGGGCGGAGACTTGGCCGCCGAGGTTACGCATCCAGAACTGGTGGCTGATCACAACCACCCCCGCGGCGCCGGGCCGGTCTTCCTCTACGGTGAAGCTTCGACCGAGTATCGGTTGCACTCCCAGCAGGGAGAGGTAGTTCGCGTTCACCCCATGTCCAGCGATTTGCTCCGGCTCGCCTACGCCGGTGAGGGTGTCGGAGTAGTACGCAATCGCGCTCATTCCTTCGAAGACATGGTTGCGGGTCCGCCAGTCCAGGAAATCCGCCGGGGCGATTACGTTTGTGGGATGGTTTCTGACCCGGTTGTTTTCCCAGACCATCACCAGGCTCTGGCTATCGCGATAGGGTAGCGGGCGCAGAAGGATGGTCGAAAAGACGCTGAACATCGCAGTGCTGAGGCCGATTCCCAGCGTGAGCGCGAGGATCGCGACAAAGGCGAAACCGGGGCTGCCGCGGAAAATCGTGCGGACCCCGTAGCGCACGTCCTGCACAAACGTCTCGATGAAAACGATGCTTTTCATTTCGTAAATCTCCTCACGAATGAGCGTGCTGTTGCCGAATTTCCTGATGGCGGCGTCGCTGGCTTCCCGGGCATCCATGCCGCGGGCGATGTTGTCGCTGGTTTCGATATCGACGTAAGACTGAATTTCGCGCGCCAGTTCCGCGTCGGTCGAGGCGCGCCGGAAATAACCGCGCCACCGCATAAAACTATTCCACCGCCGGACGAAGAATCCGGCCGATGCCCCGAACGAGTTGCTCCCATCTGCTGGTTTCGGCGGCGAGTTGGCGGCGGCCGCTGGGGGTCAGTTTGTAGTACTTGGCTTTGCGGTTGTTTTCGGAAGCGCCCCAGAACGACGCGATCCACCCGCGATCTTCCAGGCGGTGAAGTGCCGGGTAAAGTGAGCCGTGCTCAACTTGCAGTATGTCGCCGGAGCCTCGCTCGATTGCGTGCGCGACGGTGTGGCCATGGGCGGGACCGAGCAGGAGCGTTTGAAGGACCAGCATGTCCAGAGTGCCCTGGAGCATCTCGCCTTCGGTCTTCGTTCGCTTGGCCATAATTCCTTTCCGCCTACCAGAAGACTGTCTAGTGGAGAGACGCCTCTCCTGGTGATTCGTTAGCAAGATTCATGGCTGCCGCCCTCGCTGATAAACTGTGACCTTGAGCATACTGACCACGACTGTCGGTTCTTATCCGGTTCCGGATTGGCTGACCTCGAGCCCCAGCGAGCAATCGCGCAGTGACGCCACACGCGTCGTATTCGACATCCAGCGGCAAGCCGGAATCGACCTTCCCACGGAGGGCGAACTCTACCGCTTCGATATCAACCATCCCGATACGAACGGCATGATCGACTACTTCGTGCGGCCTATGGAAGGCATACGAAGCCAGATGGGGCGGTCGGACTGGGAGGCATTCGCGAAGCTCACGCCCATGGGGTTTCGCAGGAAACCGGCGGGCGTAGTGACGGGCCCGCTGGGAGAAGGAGCCCTGAACCTGCTCGCCGATTGCGCCGCCGCCGCCTCGGTCGCGAGCGGCGATTTCAAGTTCACTGTCACCAGCCCTTACATGCTCTCGCGCAGTTTATTGGATCTGCATTACCGCGATTTCGAAGCCCTTACCATGGCGATCGCGCAAGTGCTGGCCGCGCAGGTGGAGAGTCTTCCTTGCCCATGCGTCCAGGTGGATGAGGCCAATATACCGGGCAACCCCGAAGACGGAGCGCTCGCGGCGAAAGCGATCAACGTCGTCCTGGACCGTGTGAAGACGCAACGCGCCGTCCATCTGTGCTTTGGAAATTACGGCGGACAGACAATCCAAAAGGGCCATTGGGATTCGCTGGTGAATTTCCTGAATGCGCTGCATGCCGACCACCTGGTGCTGGAGTTGGCGCACCGTCCGCCGGAGGATCTGGAAGCGCTCAAGGGTGTGGACGCCCGGATCAAACTAGGCATTGGTGTCGTCGACATCAAGACGAATCACGTTGAAACGCCCGAAGAGATCGCGCGGGCGATCGATCGCGCGGAGAAGACGCTGGGAGCGGGGCGCGTCGGCTGGGTCCATCCGGATTGCGGCTTCTGGATGCTGAAGCGCAGCGTAGCGGATCGCAAGATCGCCGCGCTCGTGAAAGGCCGCGATCTGTTCGCGGGAGTTTAGGGTGCAGGCGGCGGTGTCATCGCCGGCCGGCCGCTGAACCGGATGTCCACCGCCGCGTTATTGTTAAACTCGACCTCTCCGCCGCGCGCGATGATGTTCAGGTAGACCGACCAGGCCATCCCATAAATTCCGAGCGCACTTCCCACATACTTCGAAGACTGCGCGGCAGCCGCGCCCAGCAGGCCAAACCCGGAGCCCCCGCCCAGCGTCCGCCCGCCGGTATTGGATTCATGACCGCCATTCCGTCCGGCATCGTTGTCCAGGGCTCTCGAAGCAATCAAAACGGATATCGCCGGCGCGATCAGACGCGTCTTGGGCTCCACTACTTTTACGTTGCCTTCTTTGTCCACTTTCACGGTCGCGTCCCCGCTGGCTTCGGCTCCGTCGAGTGTCGCGACCGTCTTAGTGGCGACAGCCCTCGCGCCCAGCTGGGCGATTTCCGGCGAGAGGTCGATGTTGTCGAAGTTAAACCGGAGCTGCCCCCCGCGATGGAACCAGCGGGCGCGATGGACCAGCGTAACGGAGCCGCTGAGCTGCGTGCCTTCGGGCAGAATCAATTTTTTTTCGGCGGAAAACAGCGGCTGAGTAACCACGGCCTGCACCTTCGAGCCGAGCTGCGCGGTACCCGAATCCAGAGGCGTTGTGAGCCGCGCATGGACCACGCTATCGGCGGGAGGTTGCGATCCCAGCAGGCGACAGTCCTCCGTCTTCATGCTGATTGTGCCCAAGCGTACCGGCTCGCGCAGTTCGGGATCGAAGCGCGTCCCTTTCCGCACCCATTGCGGGTGATACGGGAGTTTCATCAGGAGAAAGTCCTCGGTGCGTTCCATCTTGTCAGGGCCGCGGACCAGATCGATGACGCCGCGGCTCTTTGAATTGGCTTGCGACTTCAACTGGTCTTTGATCTGCTGTTTGCCTGTGCCGAGGATGCCAGTGTTATTCGCCGGCTTCCCGTTGCTCGCCTTTTTCCCCTTGCTCGGGCGCGGCGGCGAGTAGATGGAATTGAGCCCGACGGTCTGCGTGGTTTGCACCGGGATGCGGGTTCCATCAGGCATGATCACGGTAGTAAATTCCACTTCGGCCTGGTGAAGCGGCGTGAAATCGCCCCCGAGCACCGCCGATGCCCGCTTCATCTTCGCGACCGGATCCAGCTTGCTCACCGTTCCGATCAATTCAACGCCGGCAGGAATCACTTCGCGATCGAAGGCATAGACCGGCTCGAGCAGTTTTGCCTGTACTGGTTCACCCAGCCGCTTTGTAAGCCGCTTAGTAAGGTAAACGCGCAGCGGAACACCCACCGAGACCACCCGCGGAACGTCGGTCGAGGCCTCTTGCGGCGCTGCGAACAGCCCGGAGGAGGTCAAAGCCAGTGCAGCGCCAAATGAGAATGTTGCTGTACGACAGGCCACGAACCATTATCGACGAGTCCTTTGTACCCTTCCAGCCGGTGCGAATTCACCATTTTGTATTCAATATGTTTCGGGCGATAGGCGTAGTATTAAGACGATCAGGAGATTAAATGCGGAATGTGAAGTCAGTGGTCATCGGCTTGTTTTCAGGCGCGTTGTTGTTGCTGGGCGCGACAAACTATAAGATACTTAACCGCTACCCAGTACCGGGTACAGGCGGTTGGGACTACGTCGAGATTGACGCCGCGGCGCGGCGCCTCTATATCTCTCACGCGACCCAGGTGGAGGTTCTGGATGCGGACAGCGGCAAGGTGGTCGGCTCCATACCGGACACCCCGGGTGTTCACGGAATCGCGATCGCATCCGCTTTCAAGCACGGGTTCACCAGCAACGGCAAAGAGAACAAAGTATCGATGTTCGACCCGAAGACCCTGGAACTCATCAAGAAAATCGATGTGGGCAAGGGGCCGGACGGCATTTACTATGATCCTGCTTCGAAGCGCATCTTCACCAACAATCACGGCTCGCATGACATAAGCGCCATCGACGCTTCGACGGGCGAGGTTGTAGGGACCGTCAAAGCGGAGGGCGACGGCGAACAGGCTGTGATCGGCAAGGATGGCCTGATCTACGTGAACAGCGAGAACACAGCCGAAGTCGTGGTGTTCGATCCGAAGTCGCTCGAAGTGAAGCACCGGTTTCCGATCGGCGTGGCGGAGACCCCGACCGGACTTGCGTACGACGCCAAAACGAACCGCCTGTTCATTGGCTGCCGAAAGGAACCGAAAATGGTGGTGATGGACGCGGCGACCGGGAAAGTGATTACCAGCTTCCCCATTGGCAGCGGCGTCGATTTTGCCGGCTTCGACCCGGCCGCCCGCCTGATTTTCTTCTCGTGCGGCGACGGCACGTTGAGCGTTTTTCATGAGAAGTCCGCGGACCAGTACGAGGACGCGGGAGCGATCAAGACCCAGGCCAGCGCGAAAACAATGGCATTCGATCCGAAGACCAAGAAGGTTTTTCTGCCCGCTGCTGAATATTCGGAGACGCCGGCTACGGATCCTTCCAAGCGGCCGACCCGAACTATGAAGCCCGGAACTTTCGTGGTTCTCGTGGTGGGCAAAGGCTAGCAACGCAGCCCCAGCGCCATGGACGCCCTGCTTCTGCATCGGATCCATTTCGCGTTCACCATTACCTACCACTATCTGTTCCCGCAGTTGACCATGGGACTGGCGCTGCTGATTGTCGCGCTGAAGACTCTCGCGGTCACGACCAACCGGCCGGTTTATCACGATGGAGCGCGATTCTGGGCGCGCGTTTTCGGGATCAATTTTCTGTTCGGAGTCGTGACCGGGGTCCCGATGGAATTCCAGTTCGGAACGAACTGGTCGCAGTTCTCGCGTGTCACCGGCGGCGTGATCGGGCAACCGCTCGCCATGGAGGGCGTGTTCTCGTTCTTTCTGGAGTCGGCGTTCCTCGGACTGTTCCTGTTCGGGGAGCGCCGGCTCTCTAAATGGGGCCACTGGTGGGCCGGCTTCCTGGTCTTTCTCGGCTCGTGGATCTCCGGTTTTTTCATCATCGTCACGGACGCGTGGATGCAACATCCTGTGGCCTACACTTTGCTTCCCGACGGCCGATTCGAACTGAACAGCTTCACAGGCCTGCTGTTCAACCCGTGGGCTTTGCTGCAATATGCGCACAACATGAGCGGCGCGGTGATTACCGGTGCATTCGTCATGTCCGCGACGGGCGCGTACTACCTCCTGGAAGGCCGGTACACGGAATACGGGCGGCTGTTTTTGCGCGTGGGCGTCACTGCCGGGATTGTCTTCTCCGCGATACAGATCTTTCCCACGGGCGACTTGCATGGGAAGTACATGGCGAGACAACAGCCCGTGACGACGGCGGCCATGGAAGCCTTGTTTAAATCGGAAATCGGGGCGCCGCTCGTAATCATGGGCCAGCCCGACGTGGTCCATCAACGCATCGACAATCCGATCGTGGTCAACCGCCTGTTGAGTTTCCTGATCTACGGTACGCCCACCGCTGAAGTGAGGGGGCTGAATGATTTTCCCCGCGAAGACTGGCCCACCAACATTCCCCTGCTGTATTACTGCTATCACATCATGGCCGGCCTGGGGACCTGGTTTGTCCTCTTGATGGCTGTCGCGGCATTCCTGTTATGGGACGGCCGTCTATTCCGCGCGCGCTGGGTCCTATGGCCGCTGATGTTGAGTTTCCCGCTGCCCTATATCGCGAACACTGCAGGGTGGATGACGGCGGAAATCGGCCGGCAGCCCTGGCTGGTGTACGGACTGCTGCGAACCCAGCACGGCTCGTCTCAAAATGTTACGGCCGGAAACACGCTCTTCACGCTGCTCGGCTTCATGGGGATGTACGCATTGCTCTCCGTGCTGTTCGTCGTGCTGATGTTCCGCGAGATCGACCATGGTCCCGGAAAGGAACTGGGGCCGCCGGTGGAATCCGGAGCCCCGGTGCCGGCGGCATGATGGGCGCGATCTGGTACTGGATAGTGGCGGCCATGCTGGTGGCCTATGTCGTACTCGATGGTTTCGATATCGGCGCCGGCATCGTTCAGCTTTTTATCTCGGAATCGGAGGACGATCGTCAGATGGTCCTGCGCTCGATCGGCCCGGTGTGGGACGGCAACGAGGTCTGGCTCATCGCGGGCGGCGGTACGTTGTATTTCGCATTCCCGCTCCTTTATGCCTCGGCGTTCAGCGGCTTCTACCTTCCGCTGATGATCGTGCTGTGGCTGCTGATCCTGCGGGGCCTGGGAATCGAGTTGCGCATGCACGTCAACTTGCTGGTGTGGCGCGAGTTCTTCGACGGGTGCTTCGCGTTCTCGAGCGCACTGCTCGCGATTTTTTTCGGCGCCGCGCTGGCGAACGTGATCCGGGGAGTGCCGATTGGGGATGACAATTTCTTCTTTCTCCCGCTCTGGACGAACTGGCGCGTGGGACCGAACCCGGGAATCCTGGACTGGTACACGGTGATTGGCGGATTCCTGGCGCTGGTCGCGCTTGCCGTTCACGGCAGCCTCTATGTTGCGCTGAAGGTGGAGCGCCCGTTGCATGATCGCGCGGTGCGATTCGCGCGGCTTCTGTGGCCGGCGCTCGTCGCTCTGACGGTGGTGAGTCTTGTCGCCACGATCGCCATTCGGTCTTCCACGCTGGGTAATTACACGCGCTATCCCGTCGCATTCGTGATTCCTTTGGGGGTGCTTGCATCGCTTGCAGGCATTTTGATTTACTGCCGCAGCGAGCGCGTGAAGCAGGCGTTCCAGTGTTCGTGCGCTTATCTGACGCTGATGCTGGTTGGCGCGGCGGTAGGCTTATACCCGGCGCTGCTACCTTCGAGCACGGACCCCGCGCGCGACATCACCATCGCGAAGGCGCTTTCGGGCCGTTATGCGCTATCGGTCGGCCTGATCTGGTGGGGCCTCGGAATTCTGATCGCGATCGGCTACTTCGTGTTCGTGTACCGCATGTTCTCTGGCAAAGTGCGAGTTGAGGCGGGGGAAGGGTACTAGTCAGGCGGCCATTGCCTGAAGGCAGCAACGCTTGTGTTTTTGGCCGCTACCGCAGGGGCAGAGGTCGTTGCGGCCGGTTTTGGGCGATGTTCGGCGGAACGTGGTGAGTGTTTCATGGGCGCGCGGCTCGGGCGATTGTGCAGAAATGTGCACGATTTCGGATTCTGCCGGGGTGCACAATGGCTCGGGGTCCGGCATGCCTTCGGGCACGAACGCAGCGGAGGCGGCGAGATCGGCGACGTGCCGGCGCAGGTTGTCGTTCACCGGGACGGGCGGCGGGAGCGTGGTGCATTCCTTGAGCAGAGCGAGCGCGGCTTTGAGGCGGATACTGGCCGGCGTGTTGGGATCGGCCATGAGATCGCGGATGGTTGTGATGGCGATCGAGGCGTGCTCTTCGGCGAGGTCGCGCCAGTGGAGGACGCGGTCGTATTGGGCGGCGGCTAGGGCGTGGGCGAAGGCCGGAACAGTACGGCGCCAGTGGGCGATGGAGTTGCGGTGGACGCCGGCAGCTCCGGCAGCGGCGGAAAGCGTGGTTCCGGTGGCGAGCAGGGAGATGACCTGTTCTTGAGCGGGAGTCAGGGCTGGCATTGGTTCCTCGGTTTGAGAGTAGCGGACAGGGTGCGAGAGTTCGGGCCCTGCGCGGGGAAAGGCCAGCTTTCGCGGGCGAAATTAAAGTTGGTTTGGTTGTGATCGCGTTATTTCGGAAGTTTGGCTCCTAGTACGTCCACCCGCTCGATCACCGGAGGCGTTGCGAGCAAGTTCGGAGCCTGCGCCATCAAAGCTTTGGCAATGGAGCCGTTGAGATGATTCTGCCGTCCTGCTTCATCCTGGAATGCGTCAAATATGGCGAACGTGGTTGGTCCGAATCGCAGCGCGAACCAGACCGACGTCGTTGCCTCCTCATTCGCGAGTTGGAGGCCTTGCTTCAGGAACGCGGCGACCTCATCTTCCTTGCCGGATTTTGCTTCCAGGCGGACAAACAGAGCAACCGTAGGCATTTCACATCTCCTCAGAGCGAAGATTCGCTCAATTCGAGCTTAGGCCGCGAAGCCTTTTTTGCCTAGGCAAAGAGGCCGTGTTTCGTATCATAAGTGCCATGCGTGTGGGCGTCTAGCCCTCGACGGCGTTTTGATTTGTGGTTGTCTACTGTCCTCGATGCATGGCCGAGGACCGCAATCATGGGGCATAAGTCCGCCGAAAAACGACGGCTCAAACTGTGACGTGCACCCATTTGCGCCGAGACGAATTGCTCAGACTTACGGGGGAATTAGTCGACCCCTTCAACGATGCGGAGGTCCCGCTCCGCTGCAGATCCCAGGACCTTCAAAGCTGCTTGATAAGCGGCGCTATTGTAAGTCGCTACCGCCTTTTCAAAACTTTCGAATTGCATCACCACGATGCGCTGCTTCAGGCCCGATTCACGAGGCTCGATTGCGTCGGCGGTCCGGATTAAAGCTTTGCCGCCGCCCGCTTGGATGGCTGGAATCGCGAGCTTGCCATACTCTTGAAGCGCTGCCTCGTCCGAAACCGAACGGTATGCCACAACCCAATAACCTTTCTTCATATGCTCTCCTTTTCTGTGAGTACGGATTCGACGATCAGGCGATTCCCCGTTGCATCCTCACGCTTTGGTTACGAACGCCTAATCGATAGCAGCGGGCGAATGCGGTCCGAGTGGCAGTGCCGGACGTAGTGGGCTGGACGCATGCCGGTCGTTCGCCTCCTCGTTCAGAATCACCGCGGATGGCAATCCGCGAATCATGGACGTGCGACGGTCACTATTATAAGTGGTCCAGCGGCTACGACCGCTTCAATGCAAGTATGAGCTTGACTGGGACTCGTGGCCGCCACCTGGACGAATGGCGCGCCTACCCGCTGGAGTAAACTCCAGCGC
>JAOAPQ010000475.1 GCA_025462965.1 Bryobacterales bacterium | reverse complement strand
ACTCTTCACCAGCACTTCATCCACCCCGTCCTTCCAGAATGTGATCTTCTTGTACCGGCTCTTGGCGCCTGTCCCCAGTTCCATCCGGTTCAGCGTGCTCTTGCCCGCTAAGGGCCGATCCAGATCAGTCCGCCCCGCCAGAATGCCCAGCACCGGGTCGCTGCGCAACTGCTCGTGATCGTTGATGTCTTATAACCTAGCGCCAGTCCGTAGATTCTCTGCGAGGCCAGGAGGGACCATTCCGGGAATTTTGTACGATCGTCGCTCTCCATCATCAGATCAACGTTCTGCGCCGCTCAGCGAAGCGGCCAAAGCTGACCGACGCCGATCGAGTCTTCTGGGCCTGGCTGTCTGAGGTGTGGAGCAACTGGCGAAGCGCCCTCGTGATTGTCCGGCCGGAGACCGTGATCGCATGGCACAGGAGAGGCTTCCGATGGTTCTGGACCTGGAAGGTCCGGCACGGAAAGCCCGGGCGTCCGGGGCTCCCAAAAGAGGTTCGCGAACTGATCCGCAGAATGAGTCGCGAGAACCCACTCTGGGGCGCGCCACGCATCCACGGCGAACTACTGAATCTCAGCTTTGAGGTGGGCGAGACCAGCATCGGAAAGTATATGGTCCGCCACCGCAGGCCGCCCTCCCAGACCTGGAGGACCTTCCTCGAGAACCATATGAAGAGCACCGTTTCCATCGACTTCTTCACTGCGCCGACACTCCGATTTGAGATCTTATATGTATTCCTGGTGCTGGCGCATGATCGCCGCCGGATCCTTCACTTTGGTGTCACGGCACATCCAACGGCGGAGTGGACAGCCCAGCAGTTGCGGGAAGCATTTCCATGGGACAGCGTACCGAAGTATCTCCTGCGCGATCGAGAACGCATCTTTGGAGCCGAGTTCACGCAGCAGGTTGCCGCGACGGGATCGCGGTTGAGCGAAGCGCCGATCAACTGGACGAGATCCTGGCGGCTCCACAACGCCCGCGCCGTTTGTAACCTCGACCGACAATTCAACCAACTTCGAGACGCCCGTGCGGCTCGCCGTCGTATCCAGGAAGGCAGCTTTGGGACCTGCAAATATGCCGACAAGGCAATTTGAGCGCTCGTTCGCGTATCCGTGCAAATGCCGTGCAAATGCGCGGGGACGTACTGGCCCAAACGGGACGTCACACGACGTCAAATCGCACGCGCTAAAAGCTCACAGGATCACATACTTAGACACACCAATGAACTATTGGTCATCAACAGCAGCGAACTCGAAAACCGTTGAACCTTCACGGGTTCCGTGGGTTCGAATCCCACCCTCACCGCCAGAATAGAAACTGTCCGGACCGGACACATAGGTAACAGATTGTTCCTAAGACATATGTAACACTTTTGGCCCGCTCGATATAACCCAGGTCGTAATCCATGAAGCTGACCAGCCAGATGCCGCTGTCGACTTCCTTCAGTCCCACAGCCTGGCCCGCGAGAGACTTGCTCAGATTGATCTTCTTGCGATAAAGGCAGAGCCGGCCGCAACTGGTGACCATGACGGTGCGATCGTGGAACGGGTAATGCGGCTCCGGAATCACGATATAGGGCCGGGCGAAGCGGGAATAGATCTCGGCAGGGCATTTCATTCCCAGGACCTCGCGCGGGCGTTCGGCATTGAATTCCTCGATGAAAGCGTCAAATTTGCCCTGCTGCTGCAGGATGTTGGCTCCAGAGGGGCGCGTGGCCTGCTGTTTGAGGGTCAGGTGCATGCGCTCATGCCGGCCGTTCTGCTGCGGATGATCGGGCTGAATGCGCTCGATCGTGATTCCCAGCCGCAACCACCATACCGACAGTTTCGAGAGCTGAAACAATCCATGCAGAGAAGCGAAGTGTACGCCGTTGTCCGAGCGGATCGCGCGGAGTCAACCACGCTCTTTGGAAAGGCGCTCAAAGGCCTGCAAAGCCAGCTCCTGCCGGCTGGATTCCATGGCGTCGCACAACAGCAGATAGCGGGAGGCATGATCGGTGACGGTCAGCGGATAGCAATAACGTTTGTCCCCGAGCTGGAACTCGCTCATGCAATCCACACCGCGACCGTCGATCATTGCTGTCGAGAAAACAATACTGCATTTAAGGAGCGCCATACCGAGTGCTCTCGTCACGACAGGTGGCCGAAACATGTGCCCTCTCGGCGAGTTCACTGCTCGCGGCTTCTTCAATGTTGGCAATAATGAGAGTCATATCGTCGGAGGGAGCAATTGGGCCAGCGAATTCCTGTTGCGCCTTGAGAACGGCCGCAATCACCTCTTGTGTGGGTCTTCCGACACAGGTTGACAGAGCCCCCTCGAGGCCCCGAAGGCCCCAGAGTTCTCGCTTCCTATTGCTGGTTTCCATAATGCCATCGGTGTAAGCAATCAGCAGATCGCCGGGCAGGAGAGAACAGTGCCTCTCTTCGTATTCAGAATTCGGAAAGAGCCCAATTGACAGGCCTTCGCTTTCCAAATGATAAAACCGCACTCCCCCCTCATGCTGACGGCGATCAATGGCGGATTCTGTCCGGCGTTAACGTACCGGAGCACCGGCGTCTCCGTATCGTACTCTCCATAAAACAACGTCGCGTTTAATGTGAGGCAGCGATGAGTTGTAGAGGAGTTGGTTCACGGTTCGGATGAGAGTAGATGGCGTCGCGTCTTGATTCAGCAGGCGTGCTCTCAGGGATGCTTGCAGGTTTGCCATCGCCGAGTTTAGTCAGCGCACCTACCATCCTTGCCTGGGATTGTGCGGCCGCCGGGCGTATTCTGCGCCTGGAGGCAAGCTTTCCATGAAATACCCGGCGGCCGAGATACTGAAGCAGCAGATTCCGTTGTTGGATTATGTAGAAGAGCAGGATTGGAAGCCGGTCCAGCGCATCGCTCACGGCAGACTTATGGGGTTGTGCCCGCTGCATGCTGATCGCAAACCGAGTTTCCTTCTCGACCCGAAGAAAAACCTGTTCTACTGCTATGGCTGCGGACGTGGCGGCGATGTGATCCGCTTCGCCGAGTTGTATCACGCGTGGCATTCGGTGAGGCGACCGCGCTCCTGCGCCGCTGCGTGCTAAGCCGCTGGAGCAACCCGGAAACTATCGGTTTTGAATGTCGCCGGTTCTCCGTTGGCGGTGGGAATAGAGAAGTGTCTGGCGTTTGAGGAATGCAGTGAAGTCGACCTTCTGTACGTTTTCGTGTCGGGAAAGGGCCCGGCGCGTTCCCGGAGATCGGAAACGGCGGTTGATTGAGGGCGATGGGACGATCGGAGCGCAATCTCCCTCAGACCGTGTATCACGGAGAGCCGCGGTCAACCAACAGCGGGATAGATAAGCCGCACAACTCATAGAAGTCGATCATCCGCTGGCGCAAGGGAGAGATCCTGCGGGCGGTCAGGTGGGGAATACCAAACGATGTAGTGTCGCTCATGGAGAGCAACACTATCGAAAAACTTCCCCCTAAGGGCCCCTGAGGGGACTAACGGCACACATCGCGAACGGGGCTCAGGAAAACGGTCCTGGCAACCGATTCCCGCGTAGCAGGTTAGTACATTCGTCCATATCGCTCGCCGATCCTCCGCGCAGAACAACGGCGCGACGTCAGTAAACACAGCGGCGTCAGTAGGAGCTACCTTACCTCGCCAGTTTCCGAGAACGCCGTCTCACGGTCGCTTGATGCTGGTACTGTGAGATGAAGCGACATGCATCGTTCTGAGACGAGAATGGAATCATGCGGAAGAGGATAGGGGCACCCCATGATGCCCAGCAAGGCGACCAATCGGACGAAGGCTGGCTCGATCTCGAACAGATCGCGACCGTGGAGGTAACGTCGGAGGATCCCCGCTTCCCGATTGAATATGCATTCGGGTCAAATGATGGACCCGGCTGGCGCGCTTCTCAAAGCGGTGAACAGCAGATCCGCATTATATTCGATAAACCTGTGTCGGTGCATCGGATAGAGCTTCGTTTCCATGAGGCGGACTGCGAGCGAACGCAGGAGTTCATCCTTCGTTGGTCGTCTGAATCAGGCGGGCCGGCGACAGAAATCGTGCGCC
>JAOAPQ010000576.1 GCA_025462965.1 Bryobacterales bacterium | reverse complement strand
GGTTGCGACGCAACCGGGAGCGGTAGGAGATGCGAACTACAGTCCTTTCGTTCAGGTGCTGAATGCGGGCAACGTTATCTATAACGCTCCGATTGTGGCATACGGCGTAGACGCCAACCAGATCAATTTTCCGAATGGCAACGTCGATTATTCCAAGGTGCATGACGAAGTGGTAGCGATCGATCCGGTGAACATGACGGTGACGGTGCAGCTGATCAACGGGTTCAGTTTCGGGCGCCCGGTCTGGTACATATCGATGGATACGAGCATCCCGCTGGGGGCGACGATCGAGCACAACACCTACGCGCCGTTGATGCAGAAGCTGAAGCTGGGCGGAGACGACAGTTTCTCCAGCCCGATTGAGCGGATCTTCATCGCGACAAATGGACCCGAGCAGGATAGCTGCACGAATCCGCAACGGCAAGGGCTGTCGGCAGACCTTGCGGATGGATATCGGCCCAACAATGTGCTGGGCGGAATTCCGACGATTGCTCTGGATTATAGTCCGGCCTGGGATGCGCAGCTACTGGAGTGGACCCCGGCGGCGGTGAGTAAGGGCTATCGGGCGCAAGTACGGGAGGAGTTCCAGATTCTTACCTTTGTGCAGGATGGATTGATTACCTCGCCGGGCGGCGCGCCGTTCGGTAGCGCCGGATTCTCGATTAACTGCCCGATTGTGCAGCGGCTGAATTAGGGCGCCAATGTCCGCGGGCCCGCTGTGGCTTTTGTGGCCGGCGGGCCCTTGGGCGTTATCTTCAGGTTTGGCAACCATATTGCCACGACCCAGCCGCCCGCGTTCAAAACCGAGCGCGCAAGCAAGCAACGTAGTGGGCAAGAACTTACTTCGCAAATCACATCGTAGCCAGCAACTCTTCTGCCCTACCTGCGTTCCTGGTGAAGCGGGCTTTATCCAAAGGAACGATCAAGGAGAAGAGACACATGAAAGACAAAGATCGAAATTTTCAGCACCGGTTGCAAAACCTGTAAAGACACCATCGACACGGTGAAAAAGCTGGCTGGCTCAGAACATGAGGTCGTGCTGCTCAGGTCGGGCGTCGAAGAGATCCGCGTGGTGAGATGTTAGGATCGCAGTTGTTTGTTCATCTGTGTCTACGGAAGTCCGTCCGGGTACGTCTATCGAAGCATGCGACACACGTTCCGGCTTTTACTGCTGCTTGCCGGAAACGGTGGTGCACAATGGCGGCGCTTTGGCAATGGGCGACCGGCCATCGCACCATCTTCTGTGGCGCGCGACATCCTCGCCGTCCACAATGCCGTGCGGCAGCGAGTGGGAATGCTTCCTCTGGCGTGGTCCGATCGGCTCGCTGCGCGTTCGCAAGACTGGGCGGACACTCTCTTGGCGCGCAAGGAATTCGTCCACCGCCCGAACTCGACCTACGGCGAGAACTTGTTCGAGAGCACCGGCGCGACCGCATCATCCGCGCAGGTGGTCAACGCTTGGGCCGCGGAATCTCGAAACTACGACTACAGTTCGAACAGATGTCGCGCAGTGTGTGGGCACTACACGCAAATCGTCTGGGGCGACACCAAGGAAGTGGGATGCGCAGTGGCGCGAGGCCGAGGACGCGAAGTTTGGCTTTGCGACTATTATCCGCCAGGCAACTGGGTCGGCAAGCGGCCCTATTAGTCGTCCCCGCCCCGCTCTCCCACTCTGATAAGACGGAATATCGTTAGCGTATCTTCATACCTGGAAGGCAATAGAATAAGGGCGAGCCATGCAACACTATGTGTCCCGCCGCCGATTCATGACGGCCATCGCGGCTACACCGTTCCTCACGCACTACCACTTGCTCGCCGCTCCCGAAAAACGCAGGTACAAAATTGGGGACCTCCAGTGCATGGTGCTCAACGGCCCGCGCACCTATACGTTGGTCAAAGTCACTGCGGACGACGGTTTCTACGGCATCGCCGAAGCCTATGGCAGCCCGACCGTTGGTACTAAAGAGGAGATCCTCGCACTGAAGCCGTTGCTGATCGGCAAGGATCCTCTCGAAATCGATACGCTCTACACGCACATGGGAGAAGGAGGCAAGAGCCTGAGCGGTACACGAACCGACGGTTCGGCGCACAATCTGATGCGCGCTGCCAGCGCCATCGAGATGGCGTTATGGGACCTCGCCGGCAAACTGCTCGGCCAACCAGTTACCACCCTTCTAGGAGGCAGGTTTCGTGACAAAGTTCGCGTCTACGACCACGAGGCACCCCGTGACATGCTGGATAAAGGATCCTGCCGCGAATGGGCGGCCAAGGTAAAGGCTAATAAGAGCGGCTTCACCGCACACAAATTTGGCTTCTCCCACACGCGGCAATCAGAAGACGGAGGACGCGATACCGGCAACCGCGTCCTCAGTACAAAGGAAATCGTCCGTATCGCGCAGGGATTCGAAAACTGTCGCGAGGCCGTGGGCTGGGATCACGACATCATGGTGCACTGCCACTGGGAATACGATCTCCGAGCGGCGATTCAGATTGCCGAATCCGTGGCTCCGATGAAGCCCCTCTGGCTCGAAGATCCGCTGTCCGTCGCTTACTCCAGTTCCTGGAAGCGGTTGGTAGCGAGTTCCCGGGTCGCCATCTGCACGGGTGAGAACCTCGAGCGCCGTCAGGGCTTCAAAGATTTCATAATCAATCAGGGCGCGGACATTCTAAATCCCGACCTCCGCAACAGTGGCGGCTTCCTCGAAACGAAACGCATTGCCGATATGGCCGACGTCTTTGGACTGCCGATCTCTACTCACAACACAGGCAGTCAGCTTCACACCTGGGCGACGTGTCAGTGGGCCGGATCGATTCGCGACTACATGACATGCGAAACCGTCACAGGTGTTGGCGGCTGGATGGATCAACTGCTCGTCATAGACGGCCCATATATCCAGAATGGATTCATTCGCGTCAACGATCTGAGGCCAGGCCTCGGAGCGGACCTAAACCCCGAGATCGCCAGAGCTCACCTTGCCGACGGGGAACGGTGGTGGTCCTAAACGCGTGATCTTGACCGGCGCGGTAGAGCATTTTCCTGGGGCGCCGTTCACCTCCATGCCTGAACAGCCTTTTCCGACGAAAGTTTACCGGTGCGAAGAGGATTTTCGGAACCCAGGAACTCGATTCCCCTGCCCCTATTCGGCGCTGGCGTCAATCCAGTGTCGGCCTCTGATTGAATAGAAGCCCCTTTCGACCTGACAATTCCCTGCGCCGCTTCATAATCCATTTCTGAAGGGCGCTCCCGTCTACGCAATGAATCTTTCCGTCCGCACTGATTTCGAACTTGGTCAACAGGGTTGGCTGCTCAAGTTCTACAACAAACGCTGAGGATCGAGCTTTCGCAGTTCGCAACGTAGATGTGTGCCGCATCGAAACTTGCTCTCCGCCCGAACGTCAACACTATGGCATTTGCCGTCTGAATCCGCCACCGTGACGGTGCACCGTTTTGCCACCAGAACATCAGAACTCGATGGCAAACACAAGACGAATATCATGGATGGGCGCCGTCCGGACGTAATGTCTCGATAATGCATATTGACAGCGGACCCAGGCCGTTACTCCGTGTCTTTCGACCGTTTACCGATCGCTGTATTATTACCCTATGGCTCAAACAGACGGTGCAGTCCCTACTGACGTTTCCGCTCACAATATCCCCGAGGTGTCCTCGACATGACGACCACTCACTATCGGCGGAATCCATCAGAAAATTTAGACTTGTCCCAAATCACATAAAGCATTCTTAGTCGGCGCTTCGACTGAGTTCGTCATTTGCCCGGTTCAATAGGGAGCGCATGTACACCAGACAGTAGGCTGTGCCGGCGCGCAAGATTCCGCTGTCGCCGGCCAGCTTGGGCACGTGGTCCGGTTCCGCAGCCCCACTGAACTTAACCGCGCGTAGAGCTTTCATCACCTGGTACATGTCAAGATAGCCATCGTCTGGAAAGGCCTCTACGAAGTGAGGCAAAGGACCACTCACATTGCGGAAGTGCACTTCGAAGATCTTGCCGCGTCCGCCAAAGTCCCGGATCATTTCAAAGACGTCTTTACCCATCTTGGAGCCACCTTCTGCCCAAGTACCGACGCAAAAAGTGAGGCCCCAGTTCGGACTGCCTCCGGAGATCTGTTCGGCGCGGTGATAACCGTCGTAATGCGTGAACAGTTTCGCGACGCCGTTCATTTTCGCGAGGGGCGGGTCGTCGGGGTGAAGAGCCAGCTTGACCCCTGCTTGTTCCGCTACTGGCAGAACAGCCTTCATGAAGTAGGTGTAGTTAGCCCAGAGGTCGTCGGCGGTGTATTCCCGTTCAAACTCCCGCTTCTCCACTTTCGAGCGGAAGTTGTCCAGATCGAACTCGCGCGCGGTATAGCCGCGGCGTTGCACCAGATCGGTGGTGTAGGTATTTCCGGGATGAAAATCGTAAGAAGCAACAGGAATAGCCAAGCGGCCGAGATCGCGCAGAAAGCGGCAATAGGTCTCGATATCCTGATCGCGGCCGGGCTGACCGAGTTGCACTCGCAGCGATCGATAGGAATAGTGGACTCCGGAGAAAATGCGCATTCCAAACCGTGCAAAGCGCTGTTGCTCCGCCCTAATTGCTTCTAACGCAACTGGGGCTTCGCCAAACTCTAGACGGACCCACCTCAGGCCGATCTGTTGCAAAAACAGTAGGTCGTCGTCGGTGACGGATTTCGCGGTCAATCGGTGCGCCAGCTTAGTGTCACCAGGGTTTTCTTGTCCGGAGGCTTGCCCTATTGCGCTCGCTCCCAGCGCTGACAAAACAAGTTGGCGGCGACTCAGAATCATGCGGCTATCCTTCCGTTACTGTAATACTCCGTCACGATTATCGTATTTCGAGCTGACCTGGACACCAAATGACGGAAGCACGCCTTCGCCCGCTCTCCTTGCGCGAACGCGTGTCATCCCGCATTGGTGCTCTGCTTCGATACGGTGCCGCGCAGAATAGCTACCGTTAACGGTTAACGACCTGTTTCCGCCCGCCGAATGGGTCGGCGGTGGATCGCAGGAGCCAAACGCGTTTGTCGGTACTAATCCTGCGTGATGTCCTGGAAGACTTCCGGCCAGCGTGGCCCGGGCCAGATCCGCGCAACGCCCGTTAAGGGTCAAAGTGCGTCCGTTGCGCGACCCGGTAAACACTACGACTACACAGGATCTACGTTGCCGTGTCCGCTGATCGGAAGCCTCTGTTGATACTTTCCGGTATAAAAGGACTCTTCAGGCGGAATCGGATCGTGGGCGCGTGAAGATTTGGACCGGTTAATTTTAGCAAACCGGAGTCCTGAGATACGGCGTTACCGGAAAGTGGCGCGCGAGCGCCGATCACCCGCGAGTAACGGTGAAGGGCGGAGTCTGGTTCATCGTGATGGCACCGGCCAAGGAGGCCGTCGAAGCGATAACGGCGGATTCGATAAAATCCTTCGAGATTGCGGATGTCCATGTAAGCCCGCCTACACGCAATCCGTTCATGAGGAATCCGGCCATAGTACGCCGCGGTCTCGAGACTCGCTCGGCCGATGATTCGGTTACCGCGCGGGGATTGGAAAAGACTGTGGTTCGCGGGCTGGCGCGCAGAAGGCGTGCCGCGATGGATACTCTGCAGTCGATACACGGGCGGCGGCGCGGTTCCGCAATCCGGCCCTGGCACGAGTCGACGGAAGCCTCTGCAATCAGGTTCCTGAGGGTATCGTGTCGCTAGAGACGTGCGATAGCTTTCGCGGTCTGCACGTTTGGCCGTCAGACCGCTCTTGGACAAGGACGAATGGCCTGCGGTGTACAGTATGGTAGGTTGCATGGGGGATACCGCCGGTTCCACGCCGGCAGAGAATGAATATATGTGGGTCATTGAAAAGATCGAGATTAGCGGCGGGTTTCTGCCTGGTCTAAGCGTCAATATCCCCCCGGGCCTCACTTGTATCATTGGGGCGCGCGGGAGTGGAAAATCAACGCTTGCTGAGGCCGTGCGGTTTGCGGTCTGCGGCATGTCAGCCGCGCCAAAGAACTGTGCTGACCTTGTTCAGGCAAATCTCGCGGGTGGGGCTCTTGTCACGATCACGGCTCTCGCCGAGGGTTCGAACCGCTACACAATCAAGAGGGGTCTCAAACAGAACCTGGTTCTTCTCACATCCGATGGCAGGGCGATCAATACTGTTGATCTCGATCGAGGCACATTTCTGCCTCTGGACGCCTACAGCAGCCTCGAGATCGAGGCAATTGCCGACGAAGTCCTGGGTGACAAACGCCGGAATCTGCTGGACGAACTTCGCAGCGAGCAGATGCGGACAATCCATTTGTCGCTGGCTGAGAGCACACGCGCGCTCGAGACGAATGCCGATCGTATCAGGTCCGCACAAAAAACGATCGAGGATCTTACCGAACAGATGGAAGAACTCGGCGACGTCCGTACCGGCCTGAATGCGCTAGCGCCATCCGATCGTGAATCTTCGACGGATTTCGTCCGGCTTTCCCGCCAGCAGCAGCTCAATCAGCGCGAGATCGCGAAGCTGGACTCCGCCGATCGGGATCTGAGGTCGCTGGGTCAAACTCTCGAGCAAGTGCGAAAAGAATCGCAGAATGTGTTCGCAGCGCGCCTTACGGAGGAGCAGTCCGCGAATGGGGACACCCTACGCCGGTACGACGATCTGCTTCGAGCGTCACTGGGGCCGGTTGAGAAACATCTTTCCGGGATCAACAGCAAGATTCGCGACGCCCAGGCCACACTGGCCCAGGCCCGTCAAGACATCGCGGAGATCCACACGAGTCATGCCGGCGAGCTGGCGAGGCAAACAGCAGCCAACCAGGCAGCAAGTGAGCACGCTCGCGTGCGTGCCTCGCTCGAGCAGCAAGTTGCCAAACTGGAAGCTCTGGAGCAACAGCGGGCAGAACTGAATGCTGAGTTGAAAGCTTTGTTTGAGCGGCGAAAGTCTCTCAAAGCCGATCACATCCTGATGCGCGATCGGATTTCGACGATGCGGGACGAGGTCGCCTCTGAGCTCCAACACGAATCCGGCGAGCGGGTGCGTATTCGCGTGATGCGAAACGCCGACCATCTGGCATACCAACAGACGCTTGTCGATGGCCTCAAGGGCGCCAGGGTTCGGAATCAAAATGAGATCCTTGCAACCCTCATGCAGCTGAGGCCGGAGCAGCTCGCGCAGCTCATTCAGTCCAACGACCTCGATTCCTTCGAAGAGCTGACGCATTTCGGAACTGAGCGCTCGCGGAAAATACTGGATTCATTTCGCGAGAACATCGATCCGCTGGCTCTCGAGATAACTGCCATCGAAGACAGGATTGGCATTGAGCTAAATGTCGCAACCGCAGGCCGGTCGCACTTCAAGGACGCATCCGATCTTTCCCGCGGCCAAAAGTGTACAGCGCTGCTGCCTATACTTCTGGCAAGAAGAGATAACCCCCTAATTATCGATCAACCGGAGGACAACCTCGACAATCATTTTATTTTTGAAACTGTGGTCAACGCAGTGCAGCGAATGAAGAAACGCCGCCAGATGATCTTCATAACACACAATGCGAATATTCCCGTCCTGGCTGAAGCGGAGCTCGTGCTGGTCATGAACTCGGATGGCCGCGTTGGAGTCATTGAGACGTGCGGCAACGTCGATGAATGCCGCGAACAGATCATCGATTTGCTCGAAGGCGGAAGAGAGGCATTCGACCTGCGCTCGAAGCGCTATGCAGCCCGCTGAGCTTGCTCACGAGAACCTCCTGCGCCTCGCCGTGGAGGACCCGCGTGAGGCACGCAGGGTATTTCTGCGGATTTTCGACTCTGACAGCTCCGCTCTCGAACGGTTTCTTGGAGAGATTTCCTCTCCTTCCGATGGCCGCTTGCGGCACCTCGTCGCCAGCGCGTTACGGAACGATCGGGACAAGGAGCGTCTCGCCCCGTATCTGATTGCATGGCACGAAATTGAAACGGATGAGTTTGCAAAGCGAGCTATCGCCGCCGCTCTCGACGGGGTCAGAATAGAATCGGCCGCTCAGACCACACTGGCCCAGGAAGTCGCCCGTTTGACGACGGCGATCGGGCGGGAGATGGCGCAGCGGGAGCGATTGAACCGCGAGTTGGAGATCGCGCGCGAGGTGCAGGAGCATCTCTTCCCTCAGCGGCTTCCCCGCGTGTTGGGTCTGGACTACTGTGGACAATGCCGGCCTGCACGAGAGGTGGGCGGAGACTACTACGATTTTCTCGAGTTGCCCAACGGCAGGCTCGGAATCGCAATCGGGGACGTATCTGGCAAGGGCGTCGGCGCCGCACTCATGATGGCCAGCCTCGAAGCGTCGCTGCGAGCGCTAGCTCCGGTCATCGACGATCCTGCTGAGCTGATGGATCGAGTCAACACCCTGGTCTATCAGGCATCCTCGGCAAGCCGCTTCGCGACGCTGTTTTACGCGCAGTACGATCCAGCAAGCCGCCGTTTGTCCTACGTCAACGCGGGTCATAATCCGCCGGTGGTCCTGCGGAATTGTGGCGGCTCGTACCAGGCATTACGCCTGGAGACTGGCGGTCCGGTCATCGGGCTTCTGCGGCATCGCTATGAGCGAGGCG
>JAOAPQ010000553.1 GCA_025462965.1 Bryobacterales bacterium | reverse complement strand
TCGGACGAATTCGCCGGACGCGGGCCCGGCACGTCCGGCGAACAGAAAACCGTCGCGTACCTGATCGCGCAGGCGACGAAGCTGGGACTGCAGCCGGGGAATCCCGATGGCACCTTCATCCAGAAGGTTCCGTTATGGGGCATCCGAACCTCTGGCACCGTCGCCATCACCGTAGCCGGCAAAGAACTCCCGATGACCCCGCGGCAGGATTACTTGCTCTCCTCCCAAAATCCGAAGGCCGCCATCGACATCGTGGATTCGCCGATTGTTTTTGCTGGCTACGGCGTCGTCGCGCCCCGATACGGCTGGGACGACTACAAGAACATCGACGTCAAGGGCAAGACCGTACTCATCCTTTCCGGCGATCCGCCCGTACCCGACCCGAACAACCCCGCCCAGCTGGACGAAAAGATGTTTCTCGGCAAGGCGTTGTCCGCTTACGGGCGGCCTGCCTCGAAATACGAGACCGCCTACGCGAAAGGCGCCGTCGCCGTGCTCACCATCTTCACCCCGCGCACGGGCGCAGCCAACCTTACACGCGCCGCCCAGCAGGTCCCGCGCGAAGCCATGATCCTCCGCGACAGCGCCTCCGAGGCGCGCATACAAGCCCAGGCTACGCTCTCGATGGAGAAAGCAAAGGAACTTTTCGCGGCCGGCGGGCTCGCGCCGGATGGTTTCGTCGCGGACGCGGTCAAGCCCGGCTTTCAACCCGTTGCCCTCCAAGCCACCGTCACCATCCATGCGCAAAACACCCTGCGGCAGGTCGATTCGCAAAATGTAATCGCGAAGGTTCCCGGCAGCGACGCCACCCTCAAAAACGAGTATGTCGTCTACACCGGCCATTGGGACCATCTTGGCGAGGACGGCGACAAAATCTATCACGGCGCGAGCGATAATGCCTCCGGCGCAGCCGGTGTGCTGGAGTTGGCGCGGGCTTTCACGAAGTATCGTCCCGCGCCGCGCCGCACCATCCTCTTCCTCTGGACCACCGCCGAAGAGAAGGGACTGCTCGGCGCCAAATATTACGTCCAGCATCCGCTCTACCCGCTCTCTGCCACGGCCGCCAACATCAACCTGGACTACTTCAGCAACTGGGGCTGGGGGCGTACGAAGGACATCAGCATCATCGGCATCGGGAACTCCACGCTCGATGACCTGGTGCAGGCGGCCGCCCAACGGCAGGGCCGTGTGGTCACCGGCGACACGCTACCCGAGCAGGGATTTTACTTCCGCTCGGATCACCTCGAATTCGCGAACGGCAATGTTCCCTCGCTCGAAACCAGCCCCGGCATCGATTTCATCGGCAAACCGGCTGGGTACGGAGTGCAGAAGCGCGACGAATACATCAAGAACGACTATCACAAGGTCACCGACGAGATAAAGCGCGATTGGGACCTTAAGGGAGCGGTGGAGGATCTGCAGATTCTGCTGGAAGTCGGATACCAGGTCGCGCAGGCCGACGCTCATCCCACATGGAAGCCGGATGCCCCCTACCACTAAGGCGCGCAGTGGCAAGCAGGGGAAGAGTGAGTTCGGCATCCTGCTCATCGGACTTTTCAAGCTCTTTAAGGCGCTGCTGCTCGTGTTCGTCGGCATTGGCGCCCATCATTATCTGCATCGCGATCTCGCTGCGTCGGTCAGCCACTGGGTCAACGTGCTGCAGGTCGATCCGGATAACCGCTACATCCACCGGCTGCTCACTCGCATCTTTGCGGTGACTCCGAAACAGCTGAAGGCGCTGAGCATCGGCACGTTCATTTACGCGGGGCTGCTCAGCATCGAAGGCGTGGGCCTGCTGATGCGGAAACATTGGGCGGAGTATTTCACCGTAATTTCGACGGGGGCTCTAATTCCCCTGGAGATCTATGAATTAGCGAGGAAATTCACGCCGGTAAAAGTCGGAGTTTTGGGTATTAATATTGCAATTGTCGTTTATCTGATTGCGCGGCTGCGCAAGCGATAGATTTATTGCCAGATGCAGCCGCCATCCACCGTCAGGTGTGCGGCCGTGACGAAACTCGCTTCGTCGCTTGCGAGAAATAGAATCGCGTTCGCCACCTCGCGCGGCTCGCCCACGCGGTTCAGCATGTGAGAGGGCGCTTCGCGCGCAATCCATTGTTCGCGCGTCAACCCCTGCCGGGTCCATTCGCGCTCGGCGGCGGTGGTGATAATCGCGCCGGGGCAGATGGAATTGACCCGGATTTTGAACGGAGCCAGGTCCAGCGCCATGCAGCGCGTCAGCGTAAGGATCGCGCCTTTGCTCGAGTTGTACGTCGCGAAGTTCGGTTGCGCCACGATGCCGCTGCGGGACGAAATATTTACAATCGAACCGCCGCCGCGCGCTTTCAAATGTGGAATTGCGTACTTCGAGACCATCGAGGTGCCGATCACATTGACCCCGAGCACCTTCTGCCAGTCCGCCATCGTGGCGTCTTCCACGCTTTTCGTCGTAAAGTTCGCGGCGTTGTTCACCACGATGTCGATCGCGCCGAACGCTTCGATGGCCGCATCGGAAATCCGGCGTGCGTCCGCTTCGACGGAGATGTCCGAAGGGACGGCGACGGCCTTGGCGCCGAGACGGTCGGCTACCGCTTTCACGGCGCCGGCATCGTAATCGGCAAGCACCAGACGGGCGCCTTCCTCGGCGAAGCGACTTGCTGTCGCTTCGCCGATTCCAGCGCCCGCGCCGGTGATAATTGCTACCTTATTGTCCAGACGCATTCTTTGGAGAGCGGCCGGTCAGAGGGGCTTGGGAACGGGAATCGGCGCCATGTCGCGGCTGCTGATCACCTTGTCGATCATTCCGTAGTCCACACCCTGCTCGGGACTCATGATGTAATCGCGGTCCACGTCGCGCGCCACCCGCTCCATCGTCTGGCCCGTCGCATCGGAGAGCATTTTGTTAAGCGTCTCGCGCATCCGCAGGATTTCGCGCGCGTAGATATCGATGTCGGCCGCCTGCCCCGCTAGTCCCTGCATGGAAGGCTGGTGGATCATGATCCGCGAATTCGGCAGGCTGAAGCGCTTGCCCTTCGTTCCGGCGGCCAGCAGCACCGCCGCCATGGAAGCCGCCTGGCCGACGCAGATGGTGATGATGTCCGGACGCACGAACGACATGGTGTCCAGAATCGCCAGACCGGCCGTGATCGAGCCGCCGGGCGAGTTCAGATAGATCGAAATGTCCCGCTCCGGGTCCTCCGCTTCGAGGAACAGGAGCTGGGCGATCACCAGATTGGCGACGTTGTCGTCAATCGGGGTCCCCAAAAATATGATGTTTTCCTTTAAAAGCCGCGAGTAGATGTCGTACGCGCGTTCGCCACGAGAGGTCTGTTCGACCACCATGGGAACCAGCATTCCGCTGCCCATTGAAGATTCCCTTTCTCCCTACAATGATGGTCGCAAAGCCTTCTTCGATTCCGGGCTCTTCTTCGAACGCCTGCCCGGCGCCGGACGACTGTTCCGTTGCTGAACTTCCAGCTTCTTCACGAGACTGCCGATGGTATTGCGCCTCAAGTAATCCATGATACGCGAGTGGAGCGCCGTCCAGCCATCATGTAGTGGACAACCCATCTTGTCCGAGCACTCCGGAAAGCCCGCGATGCACTTGCCGTAGTCCGAGAGGCCGTCAACTGCATCTACGATATCGATCAGTCGAATATCCGAGGCTTTCAATTGCATGCAGAAGCCGCCGGTCGGGCCCTTGGTGGACTTGAGCAGGCCTTTGCGTGCCAGTTGCTGCAGGATCTTTGCGAGAAAATGAGCGGGAATTTCCTCATCTTTCGCAATATCCTTCGCCATGGCGCATTGGCCCGGGGGGACTTGCGCCAGGTGCAGAGACGCACGAATGGCGTATTCGGATGATCGGGAGTAGATCATCCGCAACTCTCAGTAGGAATGTACAATTCCTAACCATAGTAAAGGCGAGTCTTTCGGGACGCAAGGCCTAATTACAAAATTTACGTGGCTTAATCTAAGTCTCTAGGGTATTTCCCGGCAATATTATCTGGAAATGTCGCTCACAGACGATCAACCCTAAACTGGGACCGCCGGATGACGTACAATCCCGTAAATGGGGTTCAGGACTTGCTTTTTTCTCGGCGTGCTGTCTGCGTTGGCAATCTCCGCAATTGCGCAGACGTCTTCTTCTCAGATCACGGGAACCGTTGCCGATGCTTCCGGAGCCGTTATTCCCGGAGTCAACATAACGGTGACGAATGATGCCACCGGCGCATCACAGCGGCAGGCCACATCGGCCGCAGGGGTGTACGCTTTCCCCGCACTTCCCGTTGGAAGATACACCATCGCTGCGGAACTCGCCGGCTTTAAGCAGGAGAAGAAGACCGGAGCCGTGCTGGTGGTCGGGACGCCGCTCAACGTCGACTTCAAGATGGAAGTGGGCCAGGCGACGGATACTGTCAACGTCGAGGCACAAGCCGCCAACCTGGAGACAAGCAACGCGACGCTGGGCGATGTGGTCACGCAGAAAGCGGTTGCGACCCTGCCGCTGAACGGACGCAACCCGTTGAACCTGGTGATCCTGCAGCCGGGCGTGGTGCAGACCGGGGCTGGCGGCGTAAACGTGAATGGATCGCGGGCCGCGGCGACTAACGTCACGATCGATGGCATCGAAGCGAATGAAGCCTCGGTGCCGAGCCTCACGAACAATGTTTTCCGCCTGAGTCCGGATAATGTCCAGGAGTTCAAGATGACCACGAGCAACCCGACTCCGGAAGAAGGACGCAACAGCGGGGCGAACGTTTCCATCGCCACTCGCGGCGGCACCAACCAGCTCCACGGCACGCTGTATGAGTTCTTCCGCAACACGGACCTGAACGCGACCGACTATTACGCGAACGCCCGGGGCACGGCGAAGCAGATCGTGCAGTTAAACCAGTTCGGCGGCGAGGTGGGCGGGCCCATCGTCAAGAACAAGACGTTCTACTTCGGAAGCTATGAAGCGCAATATGTACAGACAGCGCTGCCGATCACCGCGTCGTTCGGAACCGTTTACCTCTACACGCCGACCGCGCGCCAAGGTAATTTTCGCTATTTCGTCGCCGACCCGGCCAACCCGATGACCATCAACGGACAAAAGATAACAGGGAACAGCACGGCGCTGGTGAATCCTCTGACCGGCGCGCTGAACCCCGGAGTGCGCAACTGCGGAAGCCCGACCGATCTGAACTGCATTCAAAGCTTCAATTTGGCGGCCAACGACCCGAAGCGCATCGGTCTGGATCCAACCATTGCCAAGCAACTGGCGACTTATCCCGATCCGAACGGCTTCAGCGGCAGCGGTGTCACGGACGGATTGAACGTCGGCAACTACTACTGGAACTCACCGAATCGGACGCGCGGACCGCACTACCTCGCCCGGATCGACCACATCATCGACGCCAACAACACCATTTTTGGCCGCTACACCTATGCACAGCAGAGCACCCTGAATGGCGACCCGCTGAATAGCCGCCCGCAGGTGCTCCCCGGGCAACCGCCGCTGGGCGAGGTATTCCGCCCGTCGCACAACGCTGTGCTGAGTTTCCGCCATGTGTTTTCACCAACAGTGGTGAACGAGCTCACAGGGGGCCTTTCGCGATTTTTCTTCAACTTTACGCAGGGCGCGGCGAATCCCGCTTATCCAAATATCCCTTCGTACACCTTCAACCTGGAAACCACACCTTACAACAACACGCCTCCCGGCGGACGCGCGGTCACGACTCCGCAGGTGCTGGACAACCTGAATATAGTCAAGGGCTCTCACATCATCCGGACGGGATTCAATTTCCGCTTCTATCGCGACAACGACCTGCGCGGGCAGCCGGGCGGCGACAATGTGACGCCTACGATTTCGCTATCGGCTACTACGAGGCCGCCCACTGGCTTCAACCTGCCCGCGGTAGCTTCGGGAAGCACGGCGGGTATCAACGCAACGGACAGCTCGCACCTGCAGAGCGCGATCAACGACCTGCTGGGCATTCCAGCCACGCTCTCGCAGCGGTTTCTGGGCGATTTGAACTCAAACACGTTTCTGCCGTTCATCGCGAATAACCAGGTAACTCTGTGGGACGAGGGGCAGCGCGCCAAGCAGTACGACATGTATCTGCAGGACGAATGGAAGTTGCGGCGGAATCTCACGGTGAATTACGGCGTGCGATGGGAAATCAATCCGGCGCCGACGGAGGCGGCCGGCCGCGTCTATGTGCCCAATGTCGCGATCGATGGTTCGCAGGGGCCGGTAACCTTCGTCAAAGCCGATTCTTGGTTCAAGAACAATAACCTTGGCGCAATCGGGCCCAGGCTCGGCGTTGCGTGGAGCCCGCGCAATAGCGAGAAAACAGTCATCCGGGCGGGTTACGGTATCTCCTTCGACACCATTTCGCTATTTCAACTGACCGCAGTAGCGGGCAAGGTTCCGGGCCTCGTGACCAATTGCAGCGCAACGCCCGGCGGTACGGCCACCCAGGGTTGCGCAACCGCGCCCGACTTTCGAATCGGCCAGGGCTTTCCGCAAGTACTGCCTACTCCGACGCTCCAGCCTTCCAGCTATCTCACCCTGCCCTCGCAACTTCGAACCAACGCGCCGAATGCGACGGTGTTCGATCCGAACCTGCAACTGCCGACCGTACACGAGTGGAACCTGACGATTCAACACGAGCTGCCGCGAGGCATCGTGGCGTCGGTGGGCTACGTGGGACGGCGCGGCACGCGTTTGTTCCGCGGCTACGATATCAACCAGATCAACTCCGATCCGATCCTGCCTTCCTTCCGGGCGATGCAGCAGAACGTAGCCAACAAGTGCAAAGCGGATGGCACGGGTTGTCCCACGGGCGTTACCGGCCTCGCGATCCCGCTCGTGACGCAGGGAATCATAACGAGCGCAACGGCCACCAGTAGCACCACAGCGACTTACCTGGCACAAAACGCGGCCGGTAGTTTCGCGGGCGCCATCGAGAATACGACGCTGGCGGCACATCTCCGGCCGAATCAACAGTTCGCGACCATCACTTATCTTGATTCAGGCGGCGACTCTTACTATCACAGCCTGCAGGCTACGGCGCGGAAGCGCTTCGATTCCGGATTCCTTCTGGGCGTGGCGTATACGTTCGGCAAATCGATCGACGATCAATCGACGGACCCGGTTGGCTCCTCCTCGGGGGGCGGCCTCTCCACCACGGGCGCCGGCACGGCGGCGGACATCCGCAACTGGCGGAATAACCGCGGACTTTCCGATTTCGACCGCAAGCACGTTCTGAGCGTGAACACTATTTACGATCTGCCGATCGGCAAGGGGAAGCGCTTCTTCAGCAATGCCTCAAGACCGTTGGATCTTGTGATCGGCGGATGGGGGCTGAACGGCATCGGCATTTACGAAAGCGGTGAACCGTTCAGCGTTCTGTCTGGCGCGTTTACGGCGAATGCCTCGCACCAGTCACGTGTCGGGCTAAGCGGGGCGGGGCAGCCCTCGCCTTCCGTACAGTACCTCTCCGGCGTGGTGGGGCCTTCGCTGTTTGGGAATACGAACGGATTCGCGCTGCCAGCCCCGGGATCGACTGGCATCGGCCGCAACACGTTCCGTGGGCCGAGCTACTATAACCTAGATATAAGCGCGACCAAGGGATTCACGATCACCGAGCGTTTCCGGCTCATCTTCCGCGCGGAAGCGTTCAATGCGTTGAACCATACGAATTTCACCACTGGCGATCTCAGTTTCATCTCCCCGACTTTTGGCCAGAACCTGGGCACGGTCGGCACCGCCGCGACGCGGAATATCATTCAGACCGGCGAGCCCGGGCGCGTGCTCCAACTGGCGCTAAAACTGACTTTCTGAAATCAGGAAACGTTGGGCGGGATTCGAAGGCGTGGCTTAGCCACCCATTAGAATAAGACGGTGAGTGAACTGCGTTGGCATCCCATTCTGAAGGAATGGGTTGGCGTCTCCGTGAACCGGCAGGACCGGCCGCAGATGCCGAAGGACTACTGTCCGTTCGATCCGGGTTCCGGCAAGGTACCGGACCACTACGACGTCTATCTATATCCCAACGATTTCGCGGCGTTTTCGGAATCCGCAGAGCCGTTCGACCCATCGGCCCGAAATCAGTTGTTCGGCAGGACAGGCGCGCGGGGGTCGTGCGACGTCGTGATCTACTCACCGGATCACAACCTGCTGCCTTCGCAATTAGGCGCTGACCGCTGGCGGCTGGTGGTGGACCTTTGGACACGACGATCGCAGGAGTTGTGGGCCAATCCGGATATCGCCTGCGTGTATATTTTCGAGAACACGGGCGAGGCGATCGGGGTCACAATGCCGCATCCGCATGGCCAGATCTATGCTTTTCCGTTTGTGCCCCCGCTCGTCGAAAGAGAGTTGTCGGGCGCGAGCGACTATTTCGATTCTCACGGGCAGTGCCTCTATTGCGCTCTGTTGGCGGGGGAACTCGCAGACGGGCGGCGAATCGTGGCTCAGAACGACGATTTCGTCGCGTTCGTGCCGTTTGCGGCGCGATTCCCGGCGGAGGTGCAGATCTATGCGCGCCGGCATGTTGACCGGTTGGAAAATCTCACCGAGAGCGATAGGACGAATCTGGCCCGGATGTTGGATGTGGTGCGGCGGAAGTACGACAACCTGTATTCGATGCCGATGCCGTTGATGATGATTGTTCGGCAACCGCCGGTGCGCGGCGAATATCGGTACTTTCATTTCCACGTGGAGTTCTACCCGATTCAGCGAAGCCCGACGAAGGTGAAGTATCTGGCGGGAGTGGAAACCGGGGCGGGAACGTTCCTCAACGATACGCTGGCGGAAGACCGCGCCGCGGCGCTGCGGGCAGTTGAACCGGTGGCGTGATCAGCGGAGTAGCGAGCGGCTGGAGACAGG
>JAOAPQ010000549.1 GCA_025462965.1 Bryobacterales bacterium | reverse complement strand
CACAGCCACATGCTGGGGGTGGCGCCGGAGTATCGCGATTTCGGGATCGGGCGGATGTTGAAGCTGCGGCAGCGCGAGGAGGCGCTCAGCCGCTCGCTGGACCTGATGGAGTGGACGTTCGATCCATTCGAGTTGAAGAACGCTTATTTCAACATCGAACGGCTTGGGGCGATCGTTCGGCGCTATGTGCTGAATCAGTATGGCGCAACCTCGAGCCATCTGCACGGCGGATTGCCCACCGACCGGTGTACCGCGGAGTGGTGGCTCGCGAGCGCGCGCGTAGACGGAGCGATCACGGGAAAACCCGCGCCGCGGCCCGCAGTGGAGGAGCGCATCGCGCTGCCGGCTCACATCGCGGAAATCCGCACGCGGGAGCCGAAGCGCGCGCGGCAGATTCAATCGGAGATGAGCGACCGATTCCTCGAATATTTCGGGCGGGGCCTGGCGGTGATCGGATTCGAGAAGTCCGCCGAGGAAGGCACTTACTTACTGGGAAAATGGGAATGAAAATCGATCGTATCGTCCTGCGGCAACTGCGCATGCCGCTGGTGCATTTTTTTGAAACGAGCTTCGGCCGCACTTACCACCGCGACATCATTATCGTGGAGGTGGTGAGCGATGGACTTTCGGGCTGGGGCGAAGTCACCGCGGGCGAGAATCCGTTTTACAACGAGGAATGGACCGGCTCGGCGTGGCCGATCGCGCGGGATTATGCGGCGCCGGCAGTGCTGCACAAGGAACTCGGGAGCGCCAACGATGTCGCGCCGCTCACGGCGCACATCCGCGGGCACAACATGGCGCGCGGCGGATTGGAGGCCGCGATCTGGGATCTGGAAGCGAGGCAGGCGGGCAAGCCGCTCTGGCAGCATATCGGCGGCGGGCACAGGAGAGAGATACCGTGCGGGGTTTCGATCGGCATTCAGGACTCTGTGCCGCAGTTAATTGAGAAAATCGAACGCGAATTGAAGGCCGGGTACCGGCGCATCAAGATGAAGATCAAGCCGGGCTGGGACGTGGACGTGGTGCGGCAGGTTCGCGAGCGGTTCCCCGATATTCTGCTGATGGTCGATGCGAACTCAGCGTACAGACTCGCCGATATCGCGCATTTGAAGGAGCTCGACGCGTTCCATCTGATGATGATGGAGCAGCCGCTTGGGCATGACGAGATCATCGACCACGCGACGCTGCAGGCACAGCTCGAAACGCCTATCTGTCTGGATGAGTGCATCCGCTCCGCGCACCAGGCGGAACAGGCTCTGCGGATGAAAGCGGGGCGGATTATCAACATCAAACTGGGACGCGTGGGCGGCTTTCGAGAGGCGAAGAGAGTACATGATGTCGCCCAGGCGAACGGCGTCCCCGTGTGGTGCGGCGGCATGCTGGAGTCAGGGATCGGGCGTGCGCATAACATCGCGCTGGCCACGCTGCCCAATTTCACGCTGCCGGGCGATGTCTCGGCGAGCAAGCGCTACTGGAAGCGCGACATCATCGTGCCGGAAGTGGAAACCACCTCGCACGGTACCATCGCGGTGCGCGATGCGGCGGGCTTCGGCTATGAGATCGACCACGACTTCCTGCGCGAAGTGACGGTGCGGGAAGAAGTCGTCGGTTGAAATGTCTTCCTTTACTACCCTTCTCCGCACGAACCGGAATTATCGCTATACGTGGCTCGGCCAAGTGGTTAGCGAGATTGGCGATCACTTCAACAACATCGCCGTATTCGGCCTCGCGCTGGAACACACCAAATCGCCGGTGGTGGTGAGCGGTGTGATGCTGGCGCGCGCGATTCCCGCGGTGGTCGCCGGGCCGATCGCGGGTGTTCTGCTCGACCGGCTCGACCGCAAAAAAGTAATGGTCGCGAGCGATCTGATCCGCTGCGTTGTCGCGCTGGGATTCATCCTCGCGATTCATGATCGCAGCAACTGGATGCTGTATGTCTTCAGCGCGCTGCTGATGTTCGCCTCCCCGTTTTTCACGAGCGGGCGGTCTTCGATATTGCCGAGCATCGCGAACAAAGACGAGCTTCACACGGCGAACTCGCTGACGCAGACGACGCAGTGGACGACGCTGACGCTGGGCACGTTCTCCGCCGGGATGGCAGTGATGCAGTTCGGCTACACAGGCGCGTTCCTGTTCAACGCGCTTTCATTCCTGATTTCGGCTGTATGTATTTCGCAATTGCGCGTGCCCCACGGTTTCCGTCCGAAACGCGAGGGGCTCGACGAAACCGAGGTGGTGCGGCCGTGGCACGAGTACAAGGAAGGGCTGCGGTATATGAAATCGTCGCCGCTGATTCTGGGACTTGCGCTGATCGGCGTGGGTTGGGCGAGCGGCGGTGGAGCGGCGCAGATTCTGTTCAGCGTCTTCGGCGAACTGGTGTTCAAGCGAGGCTCGGCGGGGATCGGCGAGTTGTGGGGGTGCGCGGGCATCGGTTTGTTGTGCGGCGCGGCGGTGGCGCACATGATCGGGAAACGGCTTAGTTTTCAGGCTTACAAGAACAGCATCATCGTTTGCTATGTCGTCCACGGCGCCGCTTACGTGATCTTTAGCCAGATGAAAAGTTTCGCGTTCGCATGTTTCTTCATCGGGCTTTCGCGCGCAGCCATCGCGGTCAGTTCGATACTGAACTTCACGCAGTTACTGAGGCATGTCTCGGATCAATATCGCGGCCGGGTGTTCGCCACTATGGACTCCATGGTCTGGTCGACGATGATGCTGTCGATGCTCGCGGCGGGCGTGGCGTCACAGTATTACGATCCGCGGACGGTGGCCGCCTGGGCGGGGGTCATCAGTTCGACGACGGCGATCTTTTGGGCGTGGGCGAACTGGACAGGGCGGCTGCCGGAGCCGGAGGTGGTTGAGGAAGTACATGTCTGAAGGAACGGTAGCGCTGGTAACCGGGTCGGCGAAACGCATCGGACGCGCGATTGCGTTGCGCCTGGCGCGAGAAGGCGCGCGTGTGGCAATCCATTACCAAACGTCGGAAGCGGAGGCGCGGGAGACAGCGCGGGAATGCGGGGATGCGCCGGTGTTCCGCGCGAATCTGGAGAGCGTCGCGGAGATCCAGCGGCTGTTTGAGGACGTGCACGCGCACTTCGGGCGGCTCGATTGGCTGGTGAACAATGCCGCGCGTTTTACGCGCCTGGATCCGATGGAAATCACGGAAGCGGATTGGGATTTCATTCATTCCGTAAATTTGAAGGGCACGTTTTTCTGCTGCCAGAGCGCGGCCCGGATCATGCGCGGCAATGGAGGAGGGCGCATCGTGAATATCAGTTCGCTTGGCGGGATACGGCCGTGGGCGGAACACGCGCATTACTGCGCTTCGAAGGCGGGGGCGATCATGCTGACGAAGGCACTGGCGAAGGCGTTCGCGCCGGAGATCACCGTGAATAGTGTTGCGCCGGGAGTGATTCCGTTTGACGAGCCGGATGAGCGGGTGGAGAAGCTGATTGAGGCGACGCCGGCGAGGCGCGCGGGTACTGGCGATGAGATCGCCGAGGCGGTCAGCTACTTTTTGCGGACATCGAATTTTGTTACGGGGCAGGTGCTGGCGGTGGATGGCGGGCTGAGCTTGCGGTAAATCGTAGTCACAAACAAAACAGAATTATTTGGGATTCACTTTGAGATAGTTGGCGGTTTCTAGGACACAGCGCCGTCTTTTCGTGCCCTAGCATCGGGGCAGATGACGACCAATGGCGCTCCCTCCGTAAGTCTGACCTGCGATCCGCCGGGACCTCTCTTTTCGATTAGCGAAGAGTGTGAGATGCCGGAGATTACCGTGACGGCTAACATTTCTCCGGAACCGGAAACAGCGCTGCAATACGAGTGGACTGTGACTCTCGGCTTTCGGGCGAGTACAGGCGCGCATTCCGCGGGGCGATCGATCAACCATCCCATCATCCATCAAACGACAGGGACAAACAGATTCACGATCCCGTTCACTGAAGTGCGCGGCGGCGATCTCGTCGTCAGCGTAGCGGTGGCCGGCACGACACTTACGGCGACGACCGCAAACCTGCAGGTGACGGGAACGAATCCGTCAATCCCGGCGCTGCAGAACCTTGCGCCCGCGAACGGTGCGTTCCGGAAACTGCTTTGCCTGGAGAGCGGTTTGCGGCAGTTTCAGTCGTCGTATCCGCTGTTCAGCGCCGATAACAAGGGCGGAGCCGGAATCTGCCAGATTACGAATCCTCCGCCTACGGACGATCAGATATGGAACTGGAAAGAGAATGTGAAGGAGGGCTGGGAGTTCTTTCGAAGTAAGCAGAGCATTGCCCGGAACTACCCCGCGCAGGTGCGCGCGAGCCCAAAGTTCGCGGAACTCGTAGAGGCATTCAATGCGCAGCGTGCGGCGAATGGGCTGGGGAACTTAACCATTGTTCTCCCCGATTACACCGACGAGCAATTGGAGCGCGATACCCTTCGCGGTTACAACGGATATGCGGGCCGGCTGCACGAGTACCGCGTAAAGGTGGATGGCAACGGTTTGCTGGCCGTCGCGGTGGACGGCTCGATCGGGACGGCGCAATGGGAGCCGATCCCGGCCGCCGAAAGAACCGCTCTCTATGACGAGATGGGCCTGGGGCCGAACAGCAGGGGCGATGTGAATTATGTGGACGATGTGATGAAGCAACCGGGTTTCTGAAGGGATCCTGACTCCACCAGAACCATGCCGCAGTTGGGCGGCACGCAGGCAGTCTTCCAATTGTTGGCGAGGTGGGCTACGACGGATTCCATCACTGCCCCGTGACTTACGACGACTACTTCTTCTTGCGGATAGCACGTCTGGATTTTTTCCAACGCGCCGATAGCGCGAAGTCGCACCTCTTCCAAACTTTCGCCGCCCTCCGGCGCCCAGAGCCAGCGTCTCTCCGGATCGTACAGATTGTCCTTCCTCATTATGCCGCCCATCCGCTCGTAAGGTTCCCCTCTCAAGCATCCAAAATCCCGCTCCTGAATGCCGGGAATCACCTCCACCGGTAAGCCGAGTTGGCGCGCAATGATAACGGCAGTCTGACGCGCCCGATGAAACGCGCTCGATATTACCTTGTGAGGCCGGAACTGCGTTTGGATCTTGAGCGCCAGCTCCTCCGCCTGTTCACGTCCGGTGTCTGTCAGCGCGATATCTTCAGAGGCAGCGAAACATCCGAGCCGATTGGCCTCGGTTTCCCCATGACGGACGAGAATAATCCTGGCTTCCATGGTCTCAGGCGTATCTGCGCACCATCTGTGCGCAAAATTCGGCAAACTGTTCCGGTTCACGTGGTGGACTGGTGTAGTTCGGAAGAATACCGCAATGCTCGGGCGTGAAACAGAAGGTGAGCGTCACATCGAAGGGGTCCAGGGCCTTCATCTGGCGGTCGAACCAACGCGCGGCTTCGGGCCGGAAGCTATCGGCCCAGCTCAGTCCCGTTCGCAGCCGGGTAACTCCGAGTTCCTTCAGGCTAGCCACGGTGTCATCCAGGCGGTGATCTTCGAAATGAAGCCACTGACATATACCCAGCTCAGGAGTGTAATCCCTAAAACGCCGATATGCAATTTTCGGCGTGCCATCTTCCTTCAACAAGCCCATGTAGAAGTGGCGGTAATAAGAGGAACCCTCCGCCTCCCGGTGCCGGGTTGTGGCAGGCCAGGCGCGGGGCAGATCATAGAGGCTGTACCAATGGATGCGCTGCACCTTGCCCATCAATAGTTCAGCGCTCATTTTCAGGCCGAAATCCTGCACTTCTTCCGCCCCAAACGTCGACACGCCGATTTCCGAGATCCAAACCGGAAGCTCGGTCACCGCTTGAATCTCGAGAAGCCTGTCAGGCCATTCATGAATAGTCCAGTGGTTCCAATCCAGCGGGAACCCGTGAACAGCCACGACGTTCACATTCTCAAGAACGCATTGCTTCTGCATCGTGCCGATAAACGCCGGATCAATGGGAGAGATCCCGCCCAGGACGCGCTTCAAGTGAGGACGCTCGGCTTCAATGGCCTTGGCTGAAAGATTTACCATGTTGGCGAAGATGCTCCACCCCGGATCAACCTCGAAGTTCCAGTGAGAGAGATTGTTCGGCTCGTTCCATAGCATCACCGCTTCAACCATGGTCCGGCCTCCACTTACAGATGTACACTTCATCCTCAGGTCGCGCGGTGATCTCAAAGCCGGCGCTGCGGAGCATCGCCTCCGCACACGCTCGATTCGGGATCCACCAATTGGTGGGATCCTGCGAATAACTCTTCTCGACGAAATACATCTTGGGATAACCGGGTTTGTCGAAGATTTCCGTCTCCCAGAAGTCGTAGTCCGGGGCGAAATCTTCCGCCTCCACGCTGCCGCGCTGCATAGACTGAAAGATCATGGTGTCCAACGCTACATGCTCGTGGATCAGGTCAAGGGCGAGCAGAGGATGCCGCAGATGGTATAGAACACCCATGAAGAGAACGATGTCGAATTTCTCGTGAAGCGATTCCAGGTCGTAGACGCTTAGTTGTCGAAACTCGATATCCAGAGCGTTCACCTCCGCGACGAATCGGGCTTGCGTCAGATAGCCCGGATCAAAGTCGATTCCTAGAACACGTGACGCGCCGCGCCTTTTCATTTCGACGGAGTAAAAACCGGCATTACAACCGATATCCAGAACAGATTTCCCTGTGAGATCCGCCGGGATTGCGTGTTGAAAGCGGCTCCATTTGATTGCCGGGTAATCCCCCAGGAAGTGATCCGGGGCGGTCTGAAGCCCAAGTAACTCCATATTTTGAAACCATGGGCCGAGCCGATCAATGTTGCTCTTGATCTCCTCCCGTGTCATTCGGGTTGGCGCTGTCGAGATCTTCATGCGACCTGCCTCCCCGGCAGTATTCCGCGGGTTCTTTCGACGAGAACCCGCATCGCTTCCAAATATCCATCCATCGTACCCACGTCAAAGTAAGATTCCCCGGCGCGAACTCCCCAGGCTTGACCTCCTTGCTCAATCCACGCATTGACCAACGTTCCGATGTACTCGTCTTTTCGGTCGCGCCTGGTCCAGAGTTCAAACAATTCATGGAGTGTAGATCCGGGCATCTTGAAAGCCCCCCAAATCCAGTTAGAGACGGCCGCGGCCTCCTTCACACGAATACAGGTAACCCGGCCCTCGTCGTCGCATTCGACGGAGTCGAAAAATTGGGGATTGACAACGGGAAAGAGCAGGAACGAGAACTTGTCGTCCGGCAACCGGCGGAGAGCGTCGGCCGGAAACCATATGGTATCCGGAAGACCTATCACTACGGGCGCGCCGGGCTCAATCACCAGAAGCGCTCGGAAGATAGCATCGCAGAGTCCCTCAGGACGCGGTTGCACCGCGTAACAGATTGAGGCCGACCACGCGGAACCGCCGTAGTATTGCAGGATGTCGGCCTTATCGGGAGAGATTACGATACATATCCGGCGCGCGCCGGCAAGAGCGAAACGTTCCATCAGGTAGTCGCTCACGGCTCTCGGCCGGCGCAGGTCCCCTTCGAGATTGCCGCCCATGGGCAGCAATTCTTTCGAAAATGCGAGCGGTTGAATGCGGCTCCCTTTTCCAGCCGCTGGAATTATGCCCCACATTGTGTGTCCTCCAAAATGGATGAACCGCGGTACGCAGCCTCAAGAATTCGTTCGAGGTCTTTGACGCGTTGATCCGAGGTGTGATCGGCCAATGTTCGCTCGCGAGCCGCGCGCCCAATGCGCGCCAGCTCTTCCGGAGACCGGTTTAACATCTCGACAGCGTCTTCCGTGCTGTGGCCGATCAGAATTTCCGAGCCGGGTTGATAGAAAGTGTCCAGACCTTCCCAACGATCGCTGAAAACGGGCACCCCACATGCGGCCGCTTCGAAGAGCCGGCCAGACGGACAAAAACCCAATTCAGCCATGGGACCGCGGGTCACGTTCAGTGTGACCTTCGCAGAGCAGTAAAAGGCCGGATGGCGCGCGGGGGGGAGATGGTCCACGAAGTATATGTTCGGGAGCCAGGGGAAGTCTCCGCCGTACATAGACCCGGCGATAATGAATTTACGCTCGGGAGAGCGGCGAGCGGGTTCGAGCAGAAGTTTCCGCAATGTCTCATCGCGGTCGGGCGAGTAAGTGCCGAGATACGACAGATCGGCCGTGAACTCGGGATCGGAATCGGCGGGCTTATGAACGGCGGGGTCGACGCTGCCGTAAAGCGGAGCCACGCGCCTGGCCCCGAGCAGTTGCTCCAGATCCGTCAATGTCCTTCCGCCCGCATAACTAAGGACAAGATCGAAATCACGGAAAGCGCGCGGCCCCACGTAGTCCACGGTCTCGCCCTTCCGCACCCTTGATAACGTTACGGGGGCGTCCAGATCGTAGAATACTTTCAAATTGGCTCCCGATTCGAGCACGGCATTGGAAGCGGGTTGGGCATCCGGGCAGTAAGAAGTCACCATTCCGACGTCCGCCCCCGTCAGGTGCACCGTAGCGTTCGCTGCTACGTCACTCCACTCTGAGTAGAGAATTAAGTCACCGCCGCCGGGCAGCTCGGTGAGATCGCGCGTGTTCGAATAGTAGGCCACGTCACGCTCAAAAAAGACGACGGAGTGTCCGCGCTTACTCAGTGCGCGGCAAAGACCGCGCCACAGCGTAGCGTGTCCATTTCCCCATGAAGAACTAACGGCAAGACCAAAGATAACGAGCTTCATTTTTGAGTGCTTACGGAGTGCTGCTGTGAAAGGCGCATCGTCGCCTCGATCACGTACTCTTGTAACTGCACGGCCCGCCACAGGTGGGAGTGTTCAGCCAGGATTCGCTTTCGCGCCGCCGCGCCGATCCTGAGCCGAGCCGGTTCCGAAAAGTCGCGCAAATAACGGAGCGTATCGTCGGTATTCCGGGAAAGCAAAATCTCGCGGCCCGGCTCCAAGATCGTGTCCAGACCCTCCCAGGAATCACTGATGATGGGAACACCGCACGCGCCCGCTTCGAAAAGTCGTACGCTCGGGGAATAGCCCGCCTTCTTCATCGCCTCCCGCGTGATGTTCAAGGTAAACCGCTGGGAGCCATAGAACTCGGGGTGCTGCCGTGGAGAAATGTGTATTTCCCTATCGACGTTGGAAGGCCATTCAATGCTCTCGGGATACTGCGGGCCGAACACCGCAAACCGTCCCCCACGCCACAACCGGGCCGGCTGCGTGAGCAACTCCTCAAGTGAAGGCTGACGGTCGTCACTCCAGGTTCCGAGATATCCAAGATCCCAGCGGTATTGGTTGTCCGCGGGAACATATTGGCCCGTATCGACGGAACAATAGAGAACCCGAGCCATCGGCGATCCAAACCGGCGCTCAATAGTGTTCAGTGTCGGGCCGCCGGTGAATGAAAGGTACAGGCCGTAACGCCGGATAAGGTCGGAAGTAATGTAATCGCAGGATCTATCCTGGAGTTTAGTAAGAGTGATGGGAGTATCTATGTCATAAAAAGCAGTGAGTCCGTGCGCCACCGACGTGACCCACCGGCCGACTGCGATACCTTCAGGCACGAACGAGCCTACGATGACAAGATCGGCGTTCCTGACGGACGCTTCAGCGATTCTGGTAAGTTCCTCAACGCTGTTGTACAGTACGGTTCTGGCGCCGGCGGGGTTGGGTTCGTCACGATTGCCTTCATACCAGGGGGCGTCTCGTTCGAGGAACAGAACGTTATGGCGGGCTGCGGCGAGCCCCCGAATCAGGCTTCTATACGTGGTGGCATGTCCGTTGCCCCAGGAAGATGTCACGGACAAGCCGAGGATAACGATATTCATGCTACGCCCGCCGTTGATGCCCATTTGCCTTCAAGGACCCGCTCCACCTGAACGGCCCTTTGTGTGTAGGTATGGTTAGCCATCACCCGGCTTCTGGCGGCCGCGCCCACTACGCGGGCTCGAGCCGGCGAGAGAGCGAGTAAGTGGTCAGTTACCTCGTCGGCATTATTCGCGACAAGTACTTCCCTGCCCGGCTCCAGAAATAGCTCGATCCCCTGCCAGTTATCGGTGATCAGACAGGCGGCGGCTCCGGCGGCCTCGAAGACGCGAGTGGCAGGAGAAAAGCCATAGCGCGCCATGCTCTCGCGAGAAATATTAATGACCGCTCGGGGAGTTGAGTTAAAGGCATTATGGTCATCGGTGTATACGTGATCGAAATACTTCACGTTGCGGGTCGTAGGCTTATCGCCCCAACCCGCTCCGCCTAATAGAAACTGCATGCGCGGCAGCCTGGCGGCAGGTTCCAGGAAGAACTCATCGACGCGTGCCTCACGGTCCGGAAGCCGGTTGCCAAGGAACCCGAGGTCTGCCTCGAAGCGCGAATCGCATGCCACCGGATAGTGTGTGGAGGGATCGAGCGCGTTGTAAACAGGGACGCACTGGCGGGCGCCCAGCCGTTCATAAGCCTTGACCACGGGCTCACCACCGCCATATGTCAACACAACGTCAAACCTTGTAATGAGACGGCGAAAGGAATCCAGCGGGTCGGCATTCACCCGGTCCAGAGTGGCAGGGGCGTCAACATCCCAGAAGGCAACCAGGTTTGCGGGGTTCTTCAAAGCGAGCACAGCTTCATCGAGGAGTTCGTCGAAAATACCAACACCGCTTGCCTTGACGATCACATCGAAACTTCGCGCCTGAGACACGGCTTGAAGCGCGGCGGATTCCCGGGGTGCATAGACGACGACGCTCGCCCACGAGGGGTCCGCGATGTCGCGATGCTGTTGGCGCTCGTATGCGTCTGGCTCGAAGAACGTCACCTGGTGACCACGCCCGGCGAGTGCCCGGATCATGCCGCGGTAGTAAGTAGCGGCACCATTCCAATAAGAAGACACCAGACTCGACCCGAAAAACGCGATTCGCATTAGTTGATTTCCCCAGAGGCCAGCGCCAGGAGTTCGTTTACCCTGTGCGCGCACGTATGACGTTGATGGATGGATTCGCGTCCGCTCGTAATGAGGGATCGGGTAGCGACTCGGGCAGCGGGTGAATCAGAGAGAACGAACTCGAGATGCTCGGTCATCCGGGCGCCATCAGGAGCACACAGGTAATCCTTACCGGGACGAAACAGATTTTCGCAATCGCACCATGGCGCGGAAATCAGCGGGATTCCGCACGCAAGGGCCTCAAACGGACGAATTGTGGGAATTCCAGGCAGTGAACTCGCATAAGGACGGCGAGGCACGTGAACGGTCACGCGGTATTGGGCAAAGATCTGGGGTGCACGGTAGTTGGGCAGCCACCCACCGTATTCGATGCCGGCGGACCGAAGTTCCTCGAGCGCATATTGCGGGTAACGGACTCCATAGACCTTGGCGGTCAACTTAAGAGCCCTTACCGGCTCAATGAGAAACTCGCGAAGCTCCCGGGTACGCTCGTCATCACCCCAGTTTCCAATCCAAACCAGGTCTCCGCTCTTCGCCTTACCAGGCATCGGCCGGAATACACGCGTATCCGCGGCTTCGTGCCATGTCCACGCGTTCCGAGCCCATCTATTCCGGAGGTACAGATCCCGAATCACGTTACCGTAGGCCAGCACACCGTCATAGTGTCGTAAGTTGTAAGCGGACATTGAGGGAGGGTCCGTTGCGCTGCGGTGATGAGTGTCATGGAAGAACAAACGGTACCCACCATTGCGCGCGTGATGCTCGCCGATGCGCTGGACCAGCTCATGCGAATTCCACTCGTGCACAATCACCATGTCGGCGCGGCTTAAGGTATCCGCCAGATTAAATGAGCGTTCGTCGTAAATCCTGCTGTGGATCAGCGGGTAAGCGTTTTCGAAGTCCGCAATTGCCCGCAAGCCACCTTCCAGCAGAAGATTCCGCCGGCTCCAGCAGTCAAGGGGCTCATATACATCGACCTGGTGTCCCCGAGATTTCAATTCAGTCGCAATGCCGCGCAGGAAATGAGCGTTGCCGTGGTTCCAATCGGAGACAAGCGAATGCGCAAAGATTACGACACGCATTGGACGTTCCGGACTGAGGCGGCGGAATCATAGGCCGTAGAATAAAGCTTCGCGGTATCCGCGGGATCGAAGGTGAGAGCGCGTGCATAACTACGACGGGACATCTCTTCCCTTGAATCGGAGTCATCAATCAAGGAGCGAATGGCGGCGGCCAAAGCCTTCTGATCATCAGGCGGAACAAATAGAGCGGCGTCGCCCCAAACCTCGCGCAAACTCGGAATGTCGCCAAGCACGAGGGCGCAGCCGGAGAGTCCAGCCTCCAATGCAGATAATCCGAATGGTTCGTAGCGAGCGGGCAGCGCAAAGATTGCTGTACGTGAATACCACTCCGCCAATTCAGAGGGAGACAGGCGTCCCAACATTCGGACACCGTCAAATTGCGCCGTTCCTCCGTTGGGGTGTTCGACCTCCCCCGCTGCATAAACCGGCCACGGGAGTGTCGCCGCCACGCGTGCGACCGCGGCGAGATTTTTCGCTTCGTCCCACAGGCGCCCCGCGCTAAGAACAAACGGCTCCTTTGGCCCCGGATGAAACTGGTTCCTGGCACGGCCATTTGGGATGACGACACATAGCGACCGGGGGAACCCGTAGTTCTCCGCCAATGTTGACGCGATTGCGGCGGTAGGAGAGGTTACCAGGTTCACAGCGTTTAAGGATCGAGTAACTGCGCTTCGGTAGCGATTCCATGCATCGGGCGCCGGCTCCTTCTTCACGGCAGCCCACCATGAGAGCACGCAGGAATGAGCCGTAAGTATCACGGGCGCCGACCACGGAAGATCACCGTGCCCAAAGGAGTTCAGGTGAACGATATCCGGCCGGTATTCCCGCTCCAAGTGCAAGAGCCAGCGTCCCGACTGCTCGACATCGCTCCACGGCTCTTCCATCCACTCCAGTTTGAAATCGCTGTGTAGGACGCAAAGGTCCGGCACACGCTCGGCGTCCGAGATCTGTTGAGGATTTGGAGCGCGTCCAAGGGCGGCCATTACCACTTCAATGCCCACCTTACTCAGTTGTTGCGCCAGCTCAAGTGTGAACGTCCAGACACCGCCAACTGTGTCCGTGGTCATGAGCACTCGTCGAATCGATTGGTCAGGCATCCCTTTTGCCGGAAAGCTCCAGTTGTACGAGGGGGGCCGGGCGCGGCTCCTGAATATCGCTGAAGGTCTCGAAACGCCCCAGGTAAAACTCATGCGCGCGCTCCCAGGCTCTATCATCGGGAGGACCCCAGAGACGCGTGTAGTCCGGGGAGCCGGGATAGGGAAACAGCGGCACGGGCTGATTGGACCAGACGCCGTGGCTTAACAGATCCTCGCGCCACGCCTTGATCTCCAGGGGATCGTCGTCCTGCGAATCCAATAGGTTCCCCTGGACGAATGCGACACCGGCCGACTCCTTGGCAAGGATCAGGCGGCGTGAGATCTCGCTGGTAGAAACCTTGCACTTTTTGTCGAGACGCGAACGACCTTCCTCCGTGATGCTCTCCACGCCGGCTTCTATGGAAACGCAACCGGCAGCGCCGAGGAGATGAATCATATCCTCGTTCCACAGATCGATACGTGTCTGGATACCGAAGTTGATGCTACGCTCGCGAATTAATTCGAGCACATCCCGAAAAGGAAGGAAGATTTCGTCGATGAAGTAAACATATGTCACTCCATTCGATACGAGCCCGTCGAGTTCTTCAGCGATGACATCAAGCGGTCTACGGCGGAAAGTGTTACGGAAATTCTCCTTCGCACAGAACGTGCAGTGATAAGGACAACCGCGGGACGTTTCCATCTCGGCGCCCAGGCCCTTGATGGCAGTGTCGAACCGATGATGATGATGCGCATGTTTCCGGATTACCTCAGCGGGCCAGTGCAGGGCCGGCAACGTAGACAGATTCGATGCGTACGTACCACCTTGCGTGAGAATGTTGTTTCCTTCCCGGTAACAGAGGGAATCAACGCCCCGCCAGTCCTCCGTAAGTCGGGGCAGAACTTCCTCGCACTCGCCCATAATCGCCACGTCGGCCCCCAATTTTTCGAGCGTACCGCGCGGGGTCGTGGAGGCATGCGGGCCAACGGCGACGATGGTCCCTCCGACATCGCGGACTGCGTTGATGGTCTCTTGCGGTACGCGCAACTCGGGCGGCGGGCAGCGCCAGAACAGATAACTGGGAGCCGTAGTGACGACCGTGAAATCCGGACGAAACGCACGCACCTGCGCGGCCATCTGAGAAAGCGCGAGATGGTCAAGCTGGGCATCCACGATCTGCACGTCATGCCCGGATTGCTCCAGCAGTGCCTGCGAATAACCGTACTCCAGCGGCAGATGCGGCTCCCGGCATCCGAAGTAGATACTCGAATCGAATGTCCAGGGCGGATTAATGAGGGAGAACCGCATGGCCTCCTTCAGCTGCAGGGAACACACGCGCCACCTCCGGGCGGCACGATTGGAAGCTGGCTCTGATCTTCATACCATCAGGCCCCGCTCGGCGAGTTCAGCCCGCGCTTTGACGCCGTCATCCACGGCCGTCTGTCCGACAAGCCAACTCGCCAAATCCTCAAGTCCCTGTTCCAACGTGACCCGCGGCCGCCAACCAAGTACTTGCCGAACGAGAGATATGTCTGCGAAGCAATGCCGTATATCACCCACCCTGTATTTTCCAGTGATTTCCGGCTCGATATTTGGCCGTCCAATGGCACGTATGGTCCGTATGGCAGCTTCCTTCACCGTAATCGGGGTGCCGCTGGATATATTCAACGCGTGCCCGGGAGCTCCGGGCGACTCAAGCGCAAGACGGCAAGCCGTCGCTACGTCATATACGCTTACAATGTCGCGCTGCTGCAGCCCGTCTTCGAAAATCAGGGGAGCATGTCCATTCAGAACGCGTGAGGCGAAGTTACTCAGTACTCCCGTATACGGGTTAGATAATGCCTGATATGGCCCATATGTGTTAAAAAATCGAAGTGCCACGGTGGGGAGACAGTAAGCTTCTCCCACGATGAGACACATCCGTTCCTGATCATACTTCGAAAGGGCGTAGACCGAGGCGAGTGTAGGCAGCTTATCTTCGGGGGTAGCAACGGGCGTCAGAGCCCGGCCCCACTTATCGCGAATCTCCCAGTCGCCAGCTTTCAGCTGTTCAATTGTGCGGTTCCGGACCATATGCACCGTTCCATTGGAGTCGTGGTAGAGTCCTTCGCCATAGATGCTCATGCTGGAAGCAACAACCAAGCGTTCGACAGGCTGCTTAGTGAGAGCCTGCAATAGAACGGCGGTACCGAGGTTGTTTACGCTCGTGTACTCGCCAATTTGATACATACTCTGGCCTACCCCAACCCGAGATGCTAAATGAACCACCTGATCGACATTGGAAAGCGCGCGGGACAATGCGGCGGCGTCCCGGATATCGGCAATGATTAAGTCGACTTCTCGAGATAAGTAGGGTGGACGGGTGCGCTCCGGTCCGTGAACCTGAGGAACCAAGCTGTCCAGCACTCGAACGGAATATCCATTCGCCAGCAGTTCATTGGCAAGGTGGGCTCCAATAAATCCCGCTCCGCCCGTGATTAGTACGGTTTTTCCCATAAATGTTAGACTGCTACAAATCCCTAACACTACCTTACGTACTTACATTTTTTCGGACAATCCCGAGAACGCAAGGAATGTACGTTTCCATCCGGCAAGTTACCGGGTGCGTGCAGCGGCCAACGCGGGAGGAGAATCTGCATCATCGTGTATCGGATGAGCCCCTCCGAAGTTGCCGTGACGAGTACTGCGGTCGAGTTTGAATTGGGCCAGGAGGCGCTGGCCGGGCGCCGGATTCCGAAGGCTCTCGACCATTTCTATAGGGCCCAGTGCGCAGGGCACGATTCGGACGCATGCGCCTCCGCTCGATGGGACTGCTGGATGTTGCTGGGCGACTTTGAGCGGGCGTGGATGGAGAGCGATTCGATAACTTCTCGGGCCTCAGTGGATCCCCATCGATTATGGGATGGCGCGGACTTCGAAGGCAAACGCGTCATCATCCGGTGCTTGCACGGGTTTGGTGATGCAATTCAGTTCATCCGTTACGCCCGGCTGATACGCTCCAGCGCCGTGAGTCTTACGGTAGAAACACATGCGGAATTAGTTTCGCTACTCTCTAATGCGCCTTATATAGACCGGGTGGTCAGCTGGGCAGATGGTTCTTCGAAGCACTTCACCGGTTGGAACCAGCAGATCGAAGTCATGGAGTTACCGCAGGCATTCCGCACAACGCTGCGAACGGTACCTTCGGACGTTCCTTACCTGAAGGTCAGTGCGGAAGCAATCGAGCGCAGTAACCGCCTGCTAGGTGAGGCGCCCACGAGGGTAGGCCTTCTGTGGGGGTCGGGCGACTGGAATCCGGCACGCTCTGTTCCTGTTTACGAGTTCGCCCCCATAGCCGGCACACCCGGAATCTCATTCTTCAGTTTTCAGCGCGGACCCAGACGCGCGGATTTAAGCGTGCTTCGCGAGCACGGTCCAGTTCATGATACAGCGGAACACTCGCCGGATATTTCCGATACTGCCGCCGACTTGATGAACATGGACCTGCTCATAACGGTGGATACTATGGCTGCTCACCTGGCTGGTGCTTTGGGGAAGGAAGTCTGGCTGATGCTGCCCTTTGAGGCCGACTGGAGATGGATGTTGGATAAAAGTTCGACGCCATGGTATCCAACGATGACCCTGTTTCGTCAGAGCAGTCCTGGCGATTGGCGGGACGTGCTGCGCGACATTTCCGCAAGACTCGGTGCTAGAGCCGCAATGTCAGCGGGGTAGGAACGTCCGCTGTTACCGCTTTCTTCTCGGGGCTGCTTCTTCTCCACTACGGGTGGGGCCTGTATCGGCCGCCCAGTCATCCGGGCCCACGTCTCCTATGTCGGTGAGCCCGAGGTCGGGATCATCGGCATCCATCGCGGTCAGGTCATCCAACTCTGTGTCTCCCGTTTTCAGGGGTGTTTCGCCGCGGCTGACGCCCAGCGCGCTTGGGTCGCCTGTCACCTTGGCTCCGCTACCAGACCCGGCACGATCGGCCGTTTCCGTCGGACGAGCTTCCAAATCGCCCGTTTCGTCGCCGTCTCCCCGCTTTACTCCGCCGAGGTTACGAGATGTGTAATGTGATGAGGACATGCATTATCAGGTGCATGTCCCTTGCCATTTGCATCAGTTCCGGACACCCGCAAGACGTGATGAGCGCTGGAGGTAACGCTTCCTGGCCAGAAGGCCCAGAGTCAAGAGCCCGCGCATTGCGGGCTTTTTGATAAACGCGAGGCGTGAGCCGGCTTTCGCCTTGTTCCTGGGACTCCTTTCTGGAAGCAACAAGCCGGCGACAATACCCAGGAGGTCGGCTGTAATTCCTGGTGCGATCCCATGGAGCCCGGACATAAGCTTCGCCGGGCTTGTAAGAATTCGTTCAGCTTCGCCACGCTTGGTGGCCGTGAGAATCTCCTGGGCCGCCTTGTCCGCGTCCACAGTGAGAAGAGGCATGCTGGCTGCGAGGCTGAACCATCGGGCTTCCGCTTCTCGATCCCCTTTAAATAATGCGTTGACGAACGAACCTGTGCGCATCAAGCCAGGAGCTATCGTCGTGACCTTGATGCCCTTTCCCAACAACTCCGCACGAAGTCCTTCTGAGAAACCAGTGGCGGCAAACTTTGCACAGGTATATGGAACCAGGTGCGGCACACTCACTTTTCCACCGAAGGATGTGATATTCACGATTCGCCCTTTCTTCCGTTCGAGAAAGGAAGGGAGTAGAGCAAGCGTGGGGTAGACAACTCCCCAGAACATCACCTTCATTGCCGATTCGAAGTCTTCGACCGTCATACTCGCGATTGGACCAACGACGATCTGACCGGCGTTGTTGACCAGGATATCGATGTTGCCAAAATGCCGCTGCGCCGCGGCGATCATCTGACGGACGGAATTCTGGTCAGTGACGTCGCAGACTATTGTGAGAATGTCCGCTCCGGTACTTTCGAGGTCGAGTCTAGCCCTGTGGAGTTCATCGGCGTTCCGTGCACAGAGCGCCAGGCGACACCCCTCCTTAGCGAAGCGGCGGGCCAGGGCGATTCCCAGACCTTTTGAGCCACCGGTGATCAGAACGACCTGGCCTTTCAACTCGGATTCCCGCGAGCGAGCGAAACGGTCGCGTAACGTGAGACCGATACCGGCGGTGGCAGCAGCCAAAACGATTGCGGTTTTCCGATTCATTGACCGGCAACTTGCAGATAAAGGTCCACGGCGGACTGTACCTGTGCCCTTCGGCACCGGGCAATCGGCGATGTGGACCATTGAGTGCACCAATAACCAACATTTTTATGTCTCAGAACACGACCGTACGAAATCCCGACCTGACCGATCCTAAGAAAGTCGGCCCCAAGCCTCCTTACGATCAAGACAAGATTCCACATCCCGGTTCCACAACGGAGATGACTCCAAAGCCTGATCACGGCGAGGAATCTTACAAGGGTCTAGGCAGGCTTCAGGACAGAATTGCTTTGATCACAGGCGGTGACAGTGGCATAGGGAGGGCCGTCGCACTTGCATTCGCGCGAGAAGGCGCGAATGTAGCCATCAGTTACCTTCCGGAAGAAGAGCAAGATGCTGCCGAAACAGCCAGATGGGTTAAAGACGCCGGCCGTAGATCCCTCTGCCTCCCGGGTGATATACGCGACGAACAGCATTGCAACGATCTGATCAACCGAACTGTGCAAGAGTTTGGAACACTTCACCTTCTGGTGAACAACGCCGGGTTCCAAATGACAAAGGACAAAATCGAGGAAATCACGACAGAGGAGTTCGACCGGACTTTCAAAACAAACGTATACGCAATGTTCTGGCTCTGCCGCGCCGCGGTACCGGTTATGAAACCGGGCAGTGCCATTATCAACACGGCATCGATTCAGGCCCTGGACCCCAGTCCCAACCTGCTGGCATATGCAGCGACAAAAGCCGCGATCGCGAACTTCACGAAAGGTTTGTCCAAGATGGCCATGAAGCGGGGCATAAGGGTGAACGCGGTTGCGCCCGGACCTGTCTGGACACCTCTGATACCGTCCACGATGCCGGAGGAAAAAGTGAAAGACTTTGGTGCGGACACCTCGTTTGAGAGAGCCGCTCAGCCGGCCGAGATTGCTCCGGTGTTTGTCTTCCTCGCTTCGAATGAGGCACGGTTTGTAACGGGTGAGGTGTACGGGGTTACTGGCGGCCAGACGCCCTACTAGGGGCTACCGGGGAGTGCGATCCAGAGACTGTACAGCTTTTCACAAACCAGAAATAGAACTGTCCCATGCGGCCGCCCTCTGGTTCTGGCACATTCCTGCGTTGTTCGATGCAACGCTAGGGAATGAATGGATACATGCCGCGCAACACCTGAGTTTCTTCCTTTCGGCACTGCTGTTCTGGTGGTCTCTTTTTTACGCGCGAGGCCGAAATGCTTACGGCAAGGGCGTGCTGTATGTGTTCACGACCGGGGTTCACACCGGCATTCTAGGAGCGCTGCTCACATTGAGCAGCCGGCTCTGGTACCGGGCTTACGCAAACTCCTCCGCTCTGTGGGGGTTGACGCCGCTCGAAGATCAGCAACTTGGGGGACTGATCATGTGGGTTCCGGCGGGCTTGGTATATCTGGGGGCGGGATTGAGCTTATTCTCGGCGTGGCTGCGGACAAGCGATTCGGATGGCGCACGGAGGCGCTATGCATAACCGCGTGCCTGCTCTCTTTTTGGCTTGCCTGGTTTTTAGCTCAGCGGGTTGCGGGCCCGCGGAACGACGAAAGGATGCGGCGGCTGCGACGGGCGGCAATCCCGATGCCGGTGTTGCCGCCATCGTACGATACGGATGCGGCTCCTGTCATACGATTCCCGGCGTTCCTGGCGCCAGCGGTCTGGTTGGCCCTCCGCTCGCCGGTGTTGGAAAGCGTCTCTATATCGCCGGAATGCTATCGAACACTCCCGACAACCTCATGCATTGGGTTCAACACCCCACCTCGGTAAACCCGAAAACGCTTATGCCTGAACTCGGTGTGACGTTTCAGGACGCGAAAGACATTGCGGCACTATTCTACTCACTCAAATAGGAAGGAGCATTTCATATGACTACGTTGGCAGATGCCAGGAGAATTATTGCGGCGGCCGAACAGAAGTCCGAGGAGATCGGCCAATCGGGAGATCAGATTTTTGCAATACACGCGTCCATTGCGGAACCCGGAGTCACTGTCTCCTAAGGTTCGCTGGAAAAGGATGTGCCATGCGGTTCATAGCCGCCTTACTCGGGTGCTTCCTGATCGGGATGATTCTGGTGGATGCGTTCCACACGATCATTCTGGCCCGCCGATCGCGTCACGCATTTCGCATCACCCGCTTTTTCTACGTGGCGACCTGGAAACCTTTCGCGGCGGTTGCGCGACGAATCGATTCCAGCCAAAGACGGGAGGACTTCCTTGGAATCTACGGGCCGCTTTCGCTGGTCCTGATACTTGCGCTCTGGGCTCTCGGGCTGATCGTTTCCTTCGGATTTTTGCAGTGGGGAGTGGGCATGCGACCTTCCGGTCTCCGACCTACTCTACCCAACGACCTTTACCTGAGTGCTACAACCCTATTCACGCTCGACAGCGGCAATCCGCAGAACGCGGTCTCGAAGGTGGTTACCGCTTTTGAGGCCGGTCTCGGATTCAGTCTCCTTGGCCTGGTGATCGGCTATCTTCCGGTCTTCTATCAGGCATTCTCGAGACGGGAGCTGCAGATCTCGCTCCTGGATGCAAGGGCTGGATCTCCTCCTTCAGCCCTGTGCTTACTCCAGTTGGAGGGACTAGCCGCACCGAAGATAGAGCGCCGTCTGGAAGCATGGGAGCGTTGGGCCGCGGAGATATTGGAAAACCAGCTATCTTTTCCGATGATGGCTTGGTTCCGTTCGCATCACGCCAACCAATCGTGGGTCACGGCCCTGACGGTCATGGTAGATTCCGCCGCCGTGATCAGCCTGTGCGGGGACGGAGATCTCAAAGCTCAGGCGGAGCTCACTTTCGCGATGGGTCGTCACGCGCTGGCCGATATCACAGCTATTCTCAAGCTGCATCCGGCTTCGCCTCAACCCGGACGGCTTTCGCACGACGATTTCGCCCGACTGCGGGCAGCGCTGGAAAATGTCCACGGGCCTTTGCATTGGGAACGTATATCGGAGGACAAACTGGCAGAGCTGAGACGAATGTACGAGCCCCAGGCGGAAGCCCTCAGTTCCTACCTGCTGATGGCGCTTCCGGAGTGGACTTTCACTGAGCAGAGTCGCGAAAACTGGAGGGCTTCAAGACCACAAGAAGGCGACGTTCCCTTCGCCGTCTCCGATCCATTTCAGCAAGAGCGCGGCGAGACGGCCCAGTGAGTAGCAGGAGGTCTTTCCGTATCTTGCCGAGCGACCTGCAGCATTACAATCTCCGGGGGGCGATCTCCGCATAGAAGCCGAATTGCGAACTTCAGAAGCTTGGGCTACGTTATATGCGTGAGGTGCAGCAGGCGGTCTGGCCTCACGTGATACTCGCACCGGCAAGGTGGTTCTCCATGCATCGTCCGAAGAGACTGTGCGTTATGGTTGGCTACGCTGCTCGGGCAGCCCCGGCGATTGCCGAGGGCCCGGACGCTATACAGGAGTTATGTTCCTGCCCGGTCACCCGATTGTATGTGACCACGAGGCCGCGCCTGCTCCGGGAATGAACTCATGAGCTTCGATCCAATTAACAGCGGGCCCATTAGCTTGGATCCGAATTCTATTCGCATTCTCTCAGTTGACGACCATCCCCTCTTCCGCCGAGGGATTGCAATGCTCGTCGGCGGTCAATCGGACATGCAGGTGATCGCAGAAGCTTCCAACGGGCGGGAAGCTATAGCGCAGTTCCGTGCGCACCGTCCGGACGTGACCCTGATGGATTTACAGATGCCGGAAATGAATGGTCTCGATGCGATGATCGCTATTCGCGGCGAATTTCCCGATGCACGAATTGTCGTGCTGACGACATATACGGGCGACGTCCAGGCTCTGCGCGCACTCAGAGCCGGCGCTCAGGCTTACCTGTTGAAAAATCTCCTGCATAAGGAACTTCTTGACACGATCCGCGCGGTCCATGCCGGGAAAAAGGCCCTTTCGCCGGAGATCTCCTACCAACTTGCCGAACATACCACCGATGACGCCCTGAACTCAGGGGAAATCGATGTCTTGCGGCTCATTGCGGGCGGGAATGCCAATAAAGAGATCGCCGCTCACCTCTCGATCACGGAGGAAACAGTGAAGAGCCGGGTCAGGAACATTCTCGCCAAACTGGGCGCCAACGACCGAACCCACGCCGCCATGATCGGACTGAAGCGCGGAATCATCGAACCCTAGAACACTCGAAAGAGTGACAGCGGGACCCTTTTGAGGCTTTCGGGGATATCGGGGATCCCGTAACCTCGGAAAGAGCCTGTTGTGCGCCGGCTATTCTCGACATTCGCCGACGGTTGGCCTGGGACAGGCCTTCTGTTCATGCGGTTGGTGGCCTGTATTGCGTTGGTCGATCACGGGATCACCGGACTGCGAAGTGGTACTCAGTTCGAACCGGCTTTACTGCACTTGCTGGTGGCCATCGCAGGAATATTTCTGCTCGCAGGCTTGTGGACGCCCATGGTGGGAGCTCTTGTGGCAGTTATTGAGTGGTGGAACGCCTTCTCGCAATCCGGGGATCCGTGGACTCCTATCCTGATGGGCACCCTGGGTGCTGCTTTGGCAGTGCTCGGACCTGGCGCCTGGTCCGCCGATGCTCGCCTTTTTGGATGGAAGCGTATCGACATCCGAGATCGGCATAGTTAGCCGTCGCACGCCTCCCGAGCGTGTCCCAGGCTCAAAAGAGTTA
>JAOAPQ010000508.1 GCA_025462965.1 Bryobacterales bacterium | reverse complement strand
CCGGACGATATTCGTTCGTCAATGTGCTGCCTGGAAAATACGACATTAAAGCCGTGGCCACCGGTTTCCGGACTTTGAATGAGGCGGATATCGACGTTAGCCCGAACACCGTCGGCCGCGCCGATTTGAAGCTGGAAGTCGGGCAAACCAGCGACCAGGTAACAATTGAAGCCACTTCCGTGGCTCTTCAAACAGAGAAATCCGATACTCACGGCGAAATTCAGGCCAAGACCATTACCAGCCTGCCTCTCGGCGGTTACCGGAATTACCAGAGCTTGATCAACCTGGTTCCCGGCACCACTCCGGCGGCGCTGCAGAACTCGATCACGGATACTCCTGGACGTGCGCTGCAGACGCATATCAACGGTGGCAGCGCACAGACGAACATAACGCGCATCGATGGCGCGGCCAGCGTGAATGTCTGGCTGCCGCACCATGTCGGTTACGTGACGCCCTCCGAGAACATTGAAGACGTCAACGTCACCACGAGCGCCGCGGACGCCGAACAGGGAATGGCCGGTGCGGGTGCGATCACCCTCGTTACCAGGCAGGGCACGAATGCTCTCCACGGCAGTGCGTTCTGGTTCCATGACGATCAACACCTGAAGGCACGAAACTATTTCCAGGCCGCCGGGACGGATAAGCCGCTCAGCATTTATAACAACTTCGGCGCGACTGTCGGAGGGCCTATCAAGAAGAACAAGCTCTTCTATTTTGTAAGCTACGAAGGCACGCGGCAGCGTCAGGCTTCGCCGGCGTTTTACACAGTTCCGACGGGCTCCCAACAGCTTGGCGACTTTAGCGCTGTCTCGACGGTTCTGTATGATCCGCAAACCGGAAATGCGGATGGCACCGGTCGTACGCCATTTCCGGGCAATAAGATTCCATCGAACCGCCTGGACCCAATCGCTCTCAAACTGCAAAGCTTCTATCTCGCGCCGAATAACGGAAGCGGGGCCGTGAACAACTTATTCGCCGCGGGCGGCCCCATCCTCAACCGGAACAACCTTGACGCCAAGATGAACTACACGCCGAGCGACAAACAGAGCATGTTCGCCAAGTACGGTCGCATGTGGGCGACTTCGGGCGGCAAGGCTGTGTTTGGGATCGCCGGCGGGCCTGGTCTGGGCGGTTCGGACCCGGGCCTGGGTGACACGTTGGTGCAGGTTGCTACCATTGGTCAAACCCGAACCCTTACGCCGAATCTGTTGATCGATAGTGTCCTTGGTTATGAGCGGCAGGGGCAGAGCGTTATTCCGAACGATTACGGCACGAACTACGGCCAGCAGTTCGGTATTCCGAATACGAATGGTCCTGACGTCCGGCAGAGCGGTTTCCCGAACATCGGCATTTCCGGCTACAACAGCTTGGGTGTGCCCAATTGGATGCCCGTGTTCCGCGTCGAAGAAAGTTACACCCATAGTGATAACCTCACATATACAAAAGGTGCGCACGAGTTGCGTTTTGGTTTTGATCTCGTGCGGCATCACCTGAATCACTGGCAGCCCGAGGTAGGGTTTGGCCCTCGCGGGTATCTTGGCTTCAACGGTGGCGAGACGGCTCTCAATGGTGGTGCGGCGCCCAACCAGTTCAACGCGTACGCCGCTTTTCTGTTGGGCCTTTCCGACGATACCGAGAAGAGCCTGCAGAATATTCTTGCCACCGGACGCGAATGGCAACTCGGCTGGTATGCGCGCGATCGCTGGCAGGTCAGCCGCAAACTCACAGTGAACGTCGGGCTTCGCTACGAGTTCTATCCGCTGATGACCCGCGCCGGCAAAGGCATCGAGCGCTATGATCCAACGACTAACAATGTGTACTTGGGCGGCCGCGGCAACGTCCCGAACGATGCCGGAATCAGCGTGAGCCACAAGCTCTTCTCGCCCCGCGTCGGATTGGCTTATCGCCTGGATGAGAAAACCGTAATCCGCTCCGGCTACGGCATCAACGTAGATCCGCTCCCCTTCTCGCGTCCCCTGCGCGGCTGGTATCCGTTGGTGATCAACGCCGCGAACCTGTCTACTAATGGCTACAACTGGGCAACCACGCTAAAACAGGGCGTTCCGAGCGTAGTTGGCCCTGATCTGTCAACGGGCATCGTGTCCCTGCCAGGTAACGTCTCCGAGCGCAGCCCGTGGGGCGGGGAAGTTCATCGTGGTTATGTGCAGACGTGGAACTTTACGATCGAACGGCAGTTGCCGCTAAATCTGTTTACCTCGGTGGCGTATGTTGGGTCGCATTCGGTTCATCTGCTGGCCGACCGCGATATCAACGCCGGCTCTCCCGGTTCGGGTACTACGGGATTACCGCAGTATGCCCAATTCGGGCGTACCACTGCCACAAATATGTGGGACGGCTATCTAAGTTCTGAGTACAACTCCCTCCAGGTGGCAGTCAACCGGTCCCTGGCGAAAGGTGTTCTGGTAAAAGCTGCTTACACCTACTCGAAAGCGATCGACTACACCGACGACGACGGATGGGCCAGTGTGGGCTGGAACTGGGCGCCCGTTTTCCAGCGCAATCGCGCTGCGGCCGGTTTCGACCGCAAGCATGTGCTCCAAATCGGATGGGTCTACGAATTGCCGTTCGGCAAAGGCAAGAACATGGCGACATCCGGTGTAGCCGCCGCAGTGCTCGGCAATTGGCAAGTGAACGGCATCCTATCCGCGTACACAGGTACGCCGTTTACCGTAACCGCCCCTGGCTCTTCTTTGAACGCCCCGAACAATACGCAAACCGCAAACCAGGTCAAGAGCACGGTCACCCAGCTCGGCAACTACGGGCCCGGCCAGTTCTACTACGATCCCACTGCTTTCGCTCCAGTGACGGCTTCCAACACTTTCGGCACCAGCGGTCGCAATATCCTGCGCAACCCCGGCGTGTTTAATACCGATCTCGACGTCACGCGTGAGTTCCGCTTTCGTGAAAGATTGAATCTGCAATTCCGCGCCGAAGCTTTTAATCTTGCGAATACGCCGCACTTCGGTGGAGTGAGTAGCTCCAGTGTCACGTCCGGCAGCTTCATGCAGATTACGAGTGCTTCCGGTGAGAGACAACTGCGATTCGGTCTGCGCATGGTCTTTTAGGCTGAGCCGGTCTTTCTTACTGCTCGTCGTCTTGGCTGTCGGGGCTGTTGCGCAACAGGACGAGCTCGCTTCCGATTCTCGGCGCGCCAAAGAAATGATGGCGGCAGGGAGGTTCGAAGAAGCCATTCCCCTGTACCGCCACCTGGTTCAGGCGATCCCGGGGAATCCGGGTCTTCTTCTGAACCTGGGGCTGGCCGAGCACATGGCTGGCCGTGAGCGCGAAGCGATCCCCAGCCTGGAAGCCGTCCTGCGGCTGCAGCCGAAGTCAATGCCGGCGCTGATTGGTCTCGGTGCGGCCATGCTCGCAATGAACCAGCCGCAGCAAGCCCTCGGCCCTTTACAGAAGGCCGTCATAACGGAGCCGGATAACCGAGATGCGCGCGGCCTGCTCGCGGAAGCTCTGAGCCGCCTCAAACGCTTCGACCAGGCCGCGGAGCAATACCGCAAGCTAACAGAGTTGTCGTCTGACGATCCGCGTGGATGGTATGGTCTGGGCACGAGCTACGAATCGATCGCAACCAGCGCCTTCGATCGGTTGCAGAAGTCAGACCCGAACTCTCCCTACGTCGCGGCGTTGATCGCGGACACTCGCGTTCAGCGGCATCAATACAGCAGTGCATTCTTCTTCTATCGCGAAGCTCTAAAGCAGTTGCCTGACCTGCGTGGAACTCATGCGGCCCTCGCGGACGTTTACCGCAGGACCGGACACCCGGACTGGGCTGCTACGGAAGACGCGAAGGAGCGGTCCCTTCCCGCCGTGGACTGCAATGCACACACGGCCGAGTGCCAGTTTGTGGGCGGTCACGATTTGAAAGCCGCAACCGGGGGCGGGGCGAAGTCGCCCGAAACGCTCTTCTGGCAAGCCAAAGCCGCGAATGAGCTTGCTCTGCAAGCGTTCTTCAGTCTCGGCAACCTGCCGGCATCAGTGGAGCTGCATCAGTTGCGGGCGGAGATTGCGCGCAACCATAACCAGCACCTGGAGGCTGTGAAAGAGTGGCGTGCCGCTCTGGAGTTAGCGCCGGGCAACCCGGGATTGAAACAGGAGTTGGCGGTTTCGCTATTCATGGCGCAGGAGTTTCAGGGGGCGGTGGCCGAAGCGACGGCGCTGCTAAAGGCGAATCATGGCTCTCCTGAATTGAACTTCGTCGCAGGCGATAGTCTCCTGCGACTCGAGCAGCCGGACAAAGCTGTGCCGTATTTGAAGGCTGCTCTCGCGGCGGACCCGAAGCTGCTCGCGGCAGACGCATCTCTCGGCTTGGCTCTCTCGCGCCTCGGCCAGAACGCGGTCGCAATTCCGCATCTCGAGAAGACGCTCGATCTCGACGATGATGGCGACCTCCATTACCAGTTGGCTCGCGCGTATCAGGCCGCCGGTGACGGCGAGAAGGCTCGCGTCACCATGGCGCGCTATCAGGAGATTTTGAAGAAGAATCAGGAACAGAAGGAAACGATCGCGCGAGAGGCACAGATCGGGCCGCCCCAGTGACATGAGAAGGCGATTGGTCATCACCATCGCGATCGCGAGCTTTGGTTTGTTGGCAGTCGCGCCCACGGTTCCGGCGATCCGCTTTCGCGACG
>JAOAPQ010000501.1 GCA_025462965.1 Bryobacterales bacterium | reverse complement strand
CGGTCGTTCTGGTCTTGAGCCATCAGCCGGTCCGCGCAAAGCGGAATGGCCACGTCGTACCGGTTCCCCACCTCCACTCCGAAAAACGACGGAGGTGTTACTCCGATCACGGGAACTGAATGTCCATCAAGACTCACTGTGCGCCCCAGGATCGCAGGGTCGCCTCCGAACTCCCGTTGCCAGAAAGCATAACTGAGCACCGCACCCGCGTTGCACGTCCGGCTGTCATCCTGCGCGCTCAAGGTACGGCCCAGCGACGCGCCGATTCCGAGGTGTTGAAAAAATTCCCCACTGACATAAAGGCCTTCCGCAAATCGCGGCTCACCGCCGTTAGCCAGATTGAACCGGGACGTGCTCCATGCCAGCACGCCCGTGAAGGCCAGCTGCTGCTCACGGATCTGCTCCCACTCCGCATAGGTTATGACCGCACCGCGGCTGGGCCACCATCCTGCCCGCGTCGAGCCCTTTTCGAAGTCGATGGACACCAGTTCCTGCGGGTTCCGAACCGGCAGCATTTTGAGGCGAATCGCATTGACAAGCTGGAATATCGCAGTGTTCGCGCCTATACCCAGCGCGAGCGATAGCACGGCTACGGCGGCAAATCCGGGGTTCGATCTCAATTGCCGCAGGCCGTAAACAAGATCGGCGCGCGTTGCATCCAGCCATGCAGCCACGTTCATATCCCGGGTCCTTTCCTTTTGTATGGTGTAGTTACCGAGCCGCCGCCGCGCCTCGCGCGATGCTTCCTTCTCGGACATGCCGTCGGCTACCAACCGATCGACTGTCTCAGCCAGGTGATACTGGAATTCGTCGTTAAGCTCGTCATCCAGACGTTCCGATCGAAAGACGTTGCGCCAACGCACATACCAGGACATCACCGGTTTCCACGATCAAGAATACTGGAGCACTCTCGTCACCCCGCGTGTCAGCCGCGCCCAGATCTCGTGCTCGTCAGCCAGCTGCTTTCTTCCGCGTGCCGTAATCGAATAGACCTTCGCCTTGCGTCCTTTATCCGTGATCTGCCATTTGGACGAAATCCAGCCATCTTGCTCCATTCGATGGAGCGCCGGATACAGCGACCCTTCTTCCACCTGCAGAAGCTCATCGGAGACGGAGCGAATGTGATCGCACAAGCCATACCCATGCAGCGGCCCACGCGTATCCAAAGTACGCAGCACAAGCAGGGTCAACGTGCCCTGCAACTTGTCGTTCCGGCTCTTTGGCATATCTAGCTAGGTATAGTCTAGACTGGGTGGCGCGGCGTGTCAATCGTTTTAGAGCGAGCGTTTTAGAGCGAGTGTTCTTCACTCCGATCGCAGTGCCTGCATGACATCGACTCGGGCGGCGCGGGCCGCCGGCAGCACCGACGCGACCACCGCAGCGGCCAGAAGCACGACCGCCGAGCCGGCTACCGGCACGGCCCCCGGCAGCCGCATTTCCAGGAAGTAGCTGCCCGCCAACTGCGCCAGGGCGAACCCGCACGCCGCGCCTGCAACAATGCCTGCGATTGCGATTATGACGCCTTCGGCAATGACGCTCGTCAACAGATGCCGCGGCTCGGATCCGATCGCCAGACGGATGCCGAACTCGCGTGTTCGTCCGCTGACCGAAAACGCCAGCACGCCCGCGACCCCGACCACCGCGATCGCAAGCGCAACTGCGGCGAAGCCGCCGAACACCACCGCGTTCAGCCGGTCCGGCGTGAGCACTTCCGCGCGGATGTCTTCGAGCGTCGCCGCGCGCTCCACCACCTGATCCGCCGAGATGTCCCGAATGGTCCGCGTTAACGGCGAGACGAGCGCGTACGGATTCCCGTGCGCGTGAACGAACAGTCGGCCTCCAAAGATCTGCTCCTGCCCGAAGGGATGGTACACGGTCATTGCCGGACCCGGCACGACATTCTCATCGTCGATATCGGCCACTACTCCGACGATGCGCCGCGGCGCCGGGCTGATGCCGACGAACTTCATCACCTGGTCGGTCCACATAACGTGACGGTTCACCGCGTCCTGATTGGGGAACATGCGCTGCGCCACGCTCTGGCTCACGACGACCACCTGTTCGCTGCCTCGGCGATCGGCATCGTTGAAATCGCGTCCGGCAATGATCGGGATGCCCAGGGACGCGAAAAATCCGGGCGATACTGTCCGGAACCGGCCGCGAGGATCTTCCTCGCCCGGCGCGGTGACATGGCCGTCTGCCGAGAATTGGAACCCGGGACCCAAGGCGCCTGCGTCACGCCACGGAACCAGCGTGCCCACGGCGACGCGGTCCACGCCTGGCAGTTCCGAGATGCGCCGGATCACCTCCCGGTAAAACCCTACGATCTGATCGGGCGTCTTCCCGTATGACATTGCCGGCACATTCACGGCGAGCACCTGGCGAGTCTCGAAGCCGGTTTGCGCCGCCTGTAGTGATAGCAGTGTCTTGAGCAGCATGCTCGCGCCGGTCAGCAGCACGAACGAGGCAGCAATCTGCGTGACTGCGAAGGCCCGCTGCCGCCGCGTTGTGTTCCGGGTGATCCGCAGACTGCCGCTCGCCAGGCTGAACCCATGCGAGCTGTCCGCCGAGGGAAGGCGCGGGACGAACGCCAGAAGCACGGCCGCAACCAACGCCAGCAGCGCGGCTACCCACAGCATGCTGGAATCCACCGTGAGATCGAGTGCGCGGACCGAGAAGCGCGACGCGTAGCGGGCCAGGATGGACAGCATCGGGCGGGCGCTCAGTACTCCAAGCGCCGCGCCCGCGCCGCAGAGCAGGAGGCTTTCGGCCAGCAGCGTTCGGCGTAGCGCAACAGTATCTGCGCCGAGCGCCGCACGGATGGTGAGCTCGTTCTCACGCCGGACGGTCCGCGCGAGAATCAGATTGGCGACGTTCGAGCACGCGATGACGAAGACGAGCACCGAAGCCGCGAGCAGCACCAACAGCACGGTCCTGGCGCGCGACGTGATCTGGTCGCGCAGGCGCACCGCCTCGATCCGGACATCGGCTTTCTGGGAATACGCATCGGGATGCGCCTTCACCATGGCTCCGTGGACTGCCCGCAGCTCGGCGCGCGCCTGCTGAAGATCCGCACCGGGCGCCAGCCGGCCGAACAGCTCCGTCATCCGATGGACCCGCCCGGTCACCATCGTTGCCGAGAGATGATGCGGGCTGGTCACCACGTTCGCGATGATTTCGGTTTCCGCCGGGTATGGCACCGACGGTTCCAGGACGCCCACGATCGTAGCGGAGCGCGTGCCGAGGCGGACGGTCTTGCCAAGTATCGACGCATCGCGTTTCAGCGCCGTCGTCCAAAACCGATACGTAAGCACCATCGCGCCTGCCGCGCTCGGGCCGTCGTCTCGCATATCGAGGAGTCGGCCGAGCACTGGACGCAGGCCCATTACGTCGAAATACGATCCGCCGACGACGCCGGCGCGAACTTCACGCGGTTCGCCGAGACCTACCATGGTGAAGCCGATGGTGGAGAAATCTCCGAACGCGGTCATCGTCTTGACGCGTCCGCGCAGATCCTGGATCTCCGGGACGGAGAACGTGGCGTTGTCGACGCCGATGCCGCGCGCGCTCTGGCGGATGTAGATCAGCCGGTTCTCGTCGCGATTGGCAAGCGGCCGCAGCAACACGCCGCGCACCAGGGCAAAGATGGCGGCATTGGCACCGATGCCCAGCGCAAGTGTAAGGACTACGGTTACTGTTAGCCCTTTAGCGCGCATGAGCGAGCGCACCGCGTGTTTCAACTCACGGAAGAAGTCCATCGTAGCTTCGGCGGACGGTAAGTGTCTCGTATGGCTCCCGGTCATAATACTGCTCCTTCTCAAAATTCGGCGTCCTGCCTTTATGTCGTACAGGATGGCGCAAAATCGACACTCTCGGGACGCTTTTTGGGGCGTAGCAGCCACACGTGGTGTGCGCCCGCGCACCAAGGTCCGTTTCGCGTTTAGTCACTTTCATCCGGCTCAGCGAGTAAATCGCCAAGGTGATCCAGCCGGCGTTCCCACATCGAGCGGCGATCACCGACCCATTGTTCCACCACCGCAAGCCCGGCGGGTTCGATGCGGCAAGTCCGTACCCTCCCGACCTTTTCGGTTTGTACCAGCCCGCTTTCCTCCAACACCTGCAAGTGTTGAACGACCGCGGCCAGAGTGATGTTGAGAGGCTCTGCCAGCCGCGAGACCGACATGGGTCCTTCGCTGAGCTTCTCCACAATTGCCCGGCGGCTGGGATCGCCGAGTGCGTGGAAGACACGGTCGACACTAGGCTTCTTCCTGCTCATTGGTCCGCGGCTTCCAGCGTTGCTCCCTGACTAGCGCGGGAACTCGTCTGACAATCGTTCGAGTAGCTTGCGCCATCCCTCCTCACGCGTCGCAGGGCCATCGGCACCCTCGAAGAAAGCTCCCTGCTCTGTGAAGACGAGGTTGGTTCCTTCGTCCGCCGATAAGAACTCAATTGTGACCAGAGACGCCGAGATGCGCTTATCACCCAGGGTCATCGTGTAGGCAAATACAACGCGACGGCGGGGCACAATGTCCTGATAAGTCGTGTCGTTCGTACACGCGGTCCCTGTCAGCGGCGTAGCTTCGCTAATGCGAAAACGGGCGCATTCTTTGCCTCCAACTTGAAAGTCCATCTCAAAGTGCTCGACTTCGAAGCCCTCACCTTCAGCAAACCAGCGGCGCTTCTTGGCTGGGTCGGAGAAAGCGCCGAATACGCGCTCAGGCGTGGCGGGGTAACTGCGTTCGATGACGAACGTGCTGTGAATTACGGATTGCTCTTCCACGGTGTTCCTTCCTTCTCACCAAAAAATCGGTTAAGTCTCCGCTTGAGTACTTATCACCCGCGAGAGATTGTCAAGTGGATACTTAAGTAATTTTGGGGAATCTGATCGGACCGGAGGCGCGTTCACACTAAAACAATAATTGAGTAAAATGTTTGAAGGATGGAAATCACGGAAGAGCAGTATGCCCGCATCAAAGACAGCCTCCCGGTGCAGCGCGGCAATGTGAGTCTGACGAACCTGCAGGTGCTGAACGCGATTCTGTATGTGGCGGAACAGGGCTGCAAGTGGCGCGGGCTTCCGAAGCGA
>JAOAPQ010000500.1 GCA_025462965.1 Bryobacterales bacterium | reverse complement strand
CGGAAAGATGGGCGGCCGGTCTCGGAGGTCCGGCGTACGCAATTGACGATCAGACCGCCATCAAAGTGGTCGACGGAACCGTCGAAGTCGTCTCCGAAGGCCATTGGAAACTGTTTACGCCCTAGTGAAGTGAGAAGCGGTTGGAGGTTGAGCGCTCATCTTACCCGCGTTCCTTCGATCACCTGGCAGGTGTGTACGACTCTGTCGCGTCCGTCGAACCTCCCTTTGACGGGTTGTCGGCATTGTGCTGAAGTGCTGCTCCGGATTACTCCCCGCAAGTCGGCTTGGGCTCGCCTTTGCGAAAAGCGTCACCGGCGGGAATGAACAGCCATGGGAGGTGGCACGCAAGCCTGATATGTTTTATATTCCGGACGGATACTGAATGCCGAATCCGCGCCCACGCCGCCGCCCTGCCTTCACGCTCGACAAAAACCAGGTCAACTTTGCAGCGCTGACACCGCTCACGTTTCTCCGTTGGAGCGCTCACGTGTGCCCGAATCGGCTCGCCGTGGTCCACGGGACGCGGCTCTTCACCTGGCAGGATACTTATATGCGTTGCCGCCGCCTTGCCTCGTCGCTCGTCCGGCTGGGCATCGGCCCCGGCGACACCGTCGCAGCAATGCTGCACAACACGCCGGAGATGTATGAGCTGCACTTCGGCGTGCCAATGGCTGGCGGGGTCCTGAATGCGTTAAACATCCGCCTCGATCCCGATTCCATTGCCCTCATGCTGAATCACGCAGGGGCACGGGTGGTTGTCTGCGATCGCGAGTTCTCCGGCGTCATGGCCGCGGCAGTCGGGAAAGTCGATGATCCGCCACTGGTCATCGACGTGGACGATCCGGAATACGCAGGGCCCGGAACCCGGCTTGGGCAGACGGAATACGAGGCGCTGCTCGCCGCCGGTGATCCGCAGTATCTCTGGAATCCACCACTGGATGAGTGGGACGCGATCGCCCTCAACTACACTTCCGGAACAACCGGCAATCCAAAGGGCGTGGTGTACAGCCACCGCGGCGCTTACCTCAACGCGATTGCCGATATCCTCGCGTGGAGGCTGCCGCGATACGCTGTCTATCTCTGGACGCTGCCCATGTTCCACTGCAACGGCTGGTGCTTCCCCTGGGCGATCGCTGCCGTCACGGGTACCAATATCTGCCTGCGCAAGGTGGAGGCGGGATCGATTTTCAGCCTCATCAGGCAGTATCAGGTCACGCATTATTGCGGGGCGCCCATTGTTCACAACACACTGCTGCACGCGCCCGCCCAACTGCGGGAGGGCATCGGGCACAGAGTGCAGGGAATGGTGGCGGGCGCTGCTCCCCCGGCCGCAACACTTGCGGGTATGGAGCGGATAGGCTTTGACCTGACGCATGTCTACGGCCTGGCCGAAGTCTACGGGCCTGCCACCGTGTGCGTGAAGCAACAGGAGTGGGATAGCCTTCCGGTGGAGGATCGGGCGGCGCGGAACGCGCGCCAGGGAGTACGTTACGTATTGGAAGAGGAAGCCGCCGTACTGGACCCGGCGACCATGCAGCCTGTGCCATGGGACGGCGAGACCATCGGCGAGATCATGTTCCGGGGCAACATCATGATGAAAGGATACCTGAATGATCCCCAGGCCACCGCGGACGCCTTCGCCGGCGGATGGTTCCACTCCGGAGACCTCGCGGTCGTCGATGCGGACGGGTACATGAAGATACGGGATCGCTCGAAGGACGTCATCATCTCTGGCGGGGAGAGCATCTCTTCACTTGAAGTGGAAGACGCAATCTGCCATCATCCCGCGGTACTGGCCGCAGCGGTCGTCGCTCAGCCCGATCCGAAGTGGGGGGAAGCCCCGTGCGCATTCGTCGAACTTACGCCCGGAGCGCAGATTACCGAACGTGAACTCATCGAATACTGCCGCAGCCGGCTTGCCCACTTCAAAACGCCGAAAACGATCGTCTTCGGGCAGCTTCCAAAGACAGCCACGGGTAAAATTCAGAAATACGCGCTGCGCGCGCGAGCCAGATCCGTCGCCGCGATCGAGTGAGAAATCCCGTATGAGCAGCCAAACTACATCGATCACCCCGGAACCTCTCCTGCTCAGCGCAAGGGACGGCGCGATCGCAACGCTGACTCTGAATCGTCCCGAGCGATTCAATCCACTGTCTTCGGCGATGATCGCGGCGCTTCAGGCATCACTGGACTCAATCGCGCAGGACCCCTCGGTGCGGGCAGTGGTTCTCGGCGGCCTTGGGCGGGGTTTTTGCGCCGGTCATGACCTCAAAGAGATGCGCGCCCACGCGAACGACAAGGTTTGGCAGCGCCGGCTCTTCGACGACTGCAGCCGCGTGATGATGACGCTCACGCGCCTGCCGCAGCCGGTAATCGCACGCGTCCACGGCATTGCAACGGCCGCCGGATGCCAGCTTGTATCGATGTGCGACCTCGCCGTGGCAGCCGATATCGCAACCTTCGCGACGCCCGGCGTGAACATCGGCGTATTCTGCTCGACGCCGGCCGTCGGCGTAGCGCGTAACGTGGGCCGCAAACGGGCGATGGAGATGCTATTGACGGGCGAACTTATCGACGCCCGAACGGCACTTGCCTGGGGACTGGTGAACCGCGTCGTTGCGCCAGGCGAGTTGGACGCGACGCTGAAGGAGTTCACGGACATCATCCTCGCGCGCAGCCGGGCGGTGATTCGACTCGGAAAAGAGACTTTTTACCAGCAGCTCGATCCCAACCTTCAGCCGGCCTATGATCTGGCCAGCGAGACCATGGCCTGCAACATGCTTCTGGAGGATGCGGCGGAAGGCATCGATGCGTTCCTGGCAAAGCGCTCTGCGGATTGGCGAGACCGCTGAGTAGGTCGACTGGCTGTCGATGCGCAACGTTCGCAGCACGATCTCGGGATACACGGTTAACGCCGTAAGATTTACCGATCGGGCAGATCCAGCCACCGGGCCTTTTTTGAAACGACATTACGGACAGGCGCTAGGAGATTGGTCTCCGGAAGTCGGGATGGCTACTCGAATGCGAACCGGGTCCGTGTTTTCAATATCGGCGAAGCCAGGCGCATTGATCAGTCCTAATCCGCTAGTGCAGTGCGTCAAACAGATTGAGCAGTATCGAGGGCCTTCCTGGCACGTTTGACTTTTCTCCAGGATGTGGCTAGCTTTGGCGGTCCGAATGAAGGGCTTCGGATTCTCGTTGCGCCGTCAATATAGCCTTCGACCGCCATGGTCAACTCTTCCACATCTCGGAAGACGCCGCGTCGCAGCCGGTTCTGCGTCAGATCCCGGAAAAAGAGTTCTACCATGTCCAGCCAGTATGCGCCGGTTGGCGTGAAGTACACGTGAAAGCGGGGATGCCGTTTCAACCATCGCTGCACCTTGGCGTGTTTGTGCGTCGCGCAGTTATCCGCGATGAGATACAACTCCTTTCCGGCGGGCGTCAGGTCATCAATCACGCGCAGGAACTTCAGCCACTCCTGATGCGCGATGTCGCTCCTGGCACATCCCGATCACAGTCGAACCTCTTCGATTGGGCCATATGGCTTGAAGGACCTAGCACTGTGGCAAACAGCGAATCGACATAGGCTTCAGTCAATACCTCGTGATCGATCAAAAGCCAGTAATATAGACCTCCGTACAAAGTGTCGAGTAGAGCATCCGCATTGACATCATTTGGCAATTCTCCGGCAAGAATCGCGTCCGCGATGATCGCCTTAGCTGAAGCGCGACGCTTAGCGATCCACCCATGGTGAACAGCCGCCCTAAGTTCCTCATCGAACTGTGCTTCGGCAATGAGAGAACGGATCAGCAGGCCGGGCCCTTGCCGAAATGCCCGCGCTAGAAGCTGCATTTGAAGTCGCAGTCTTTCAACAGCGACTGGATGTTCCGGGAAGGCGATCCCAGGCGCGACCTGCGTCAGAAAAGCATCCATCACAACCGCCGCTTTGTTCGGCCACCGGCGATAAACCGTCGTTCTGGCCACACCCGCTTCTTCCGCGATGCCCTCCAATGTCACAGCCCTGAATCCGTGCCGCTCAAGCAGGCGCAAGGCCGCCTCGAGGATTTTCGTGTCGGCATGTTGGTCTCGCGGTCGTCCTTTTGGCAAGTTCATCTGTGTGATTACTCTCTTCATGGCTATCACGGATGGAGGTGAAACTTTTCGCTACACCGTGCATCGTATATACAAAACCGCCTTCTTGGCGACGAAATGGAGAACTTGCAAAATGGAACACCTTTCTCGTGAGGTTCGGCTCGTCAGCCGGCCGAATGGCGCTTCAACCCACTCGAATTTCGAAATCGCGGAGGTTGAACTACAGCCTCTTGGATCTGGAGAAGTACGGGTGCGAAACACCTGGATGTCAGTGGATCCGTATATGCGCGGCCGGATGAGAGATTACGAAAGTTATCTCCCTCCATTACAGATCGGCAAAGCTCTCGAAGGCGCGGCCGTCGGTGAAGTCGTGGAATCGAATGATCCCGGCTTCGCGACAGGTGACACTGTCCTGTCCATGTTGGGGTGGCGTGACGTTTTCAACGCGCCTGCGGCGGCTTTGCGCAAACCTGAGGTAGAAGTCAGTTCACCCGAGATGTATCTGGGAGTGTGCGGGAGTACAGGCCACACCGCGTATATCGGCCTCGCTGACGTGATCAAGCTTCAACCGGGTCAAATTATTTTCATCTCTGGAGCCGCGGGTGCGGTGGGTTCGATCGCCTGTCAGATCGCGAAGCTCATGGGGGCGACTGTCATCGCATCTGCCGGAGGTGCAGAGAAGCGCGCTTACCTAAAGCAACTCGGAGTCGAGAAAATAATCGATTACAAGAAAACCGAGAACCTATCGCAGGCGCTTGCTGAGCTCGCGCCCAGCGGCATCGATGCATATTTCGACAATGTCGGAGGAGACCACCTGGACGCGGCCTTGGCATCTGCGAAGACGTTCGCGCGATTTGCGCTGTGCGGGATGATCTCTGGCTACGACAAGACTGTGAGTGGACCTTCGAACTTGCTGATGGCAATTGAGAAGCGGCTTCTTCTGCAAGGTTTCTTTGTTCTCGATCACCTCAGTCGCCGAGGGGAATTCATCGAGAAGATGAACAGATGGATACGCAATGGCGACGTCAGGTACCGAGAGACAGTTGAAGTTGGAATTGAACGGGCCCCCGCTGCCTTCCTCAAGCTCTTCTCCGGTGAAAACGTCGGGAAAATGCTTGTGAAGCTGGCTTAGCTCAAGCACAGGACAGACCATCATCGGGGCGTAGCACGGATGTCATTCCTCGCACAGCGGGGAGCGCTTTTGAGAAAGAAAGAGCGGAGGAGTATGCAGCATGGCAACATTGCAACATTGCAAAAACCGACTGTACTGGTGCTCGGCGCTAGCGGGCAGATCGGCCGCTTCGTCGTTCAGCAACTTGATCCGACTCCGGGAGAGGTTCATGTCCGCACGCGCGAACGATGTCTAGCCCTACAGCCAGAGGGGCGGGCCAGCGGACCGAACTTCATCGAACTATATGTTTGGGATGTTCGGGAGGGCCGCTATGGCAAAAAACCACGCTTCACTGCTGGGCAGGAGGCATCTGGAACTATCGTCGCGCTCGGCGCCAACGTCGCTCATCTGAAGGAAGGCGACCGCGTAGCGTGGTGCAGTGTTCCCGGAACTTGTGCTGAATACGATTTGGCTCCCGCCTTCCCGGATTTTGGGACCAAACAGAAGGGAGTAGAGGCATGACATCGTTCCAGAAGCCGACGGTACTCGTTCTCGGTGTTAGCGGACAGATCGGAGGGTTCGTCCTTGAGCACCTTGATAAATACCCGGAGGCACTAAACGTCCGAATCACCGCACGCAGACCGGAACAGGTCGCAGCCCTACAGCAACAGGGCCGTGAAGCTGCCCTCCTTGACCTGGACAATCCCACTACTTTCGCCGCGGCTCTTCACGGTGTGGAGCGAGTCTTTCTGCTTACCGGATACACAGTCGCGATGCTGACACAGAGCAAAACGTTCGTTGACGCGGCAAGGAAAGCACGCGTCCAACACATCGTTCACCTGGGCGTCTTTGGACGGTGGGATTGCACAGATCCACACATCGGCTGGCACCAACTCGTAGAAACTTATATCGAGGCAAGTGGCATCAGCTGGACGCACATTCACCCAAACATGTTCATGGAGCAGATTCCCAAGTTTATGAGGATCCGGAACGATAGATTTCCAATCTTCTGGGGGCCGGGCCGGATGGGTTGGATTGCAGCACAGGACGTTGGTTCCGTGGTAGCTACTGTCCTTCGGGAAGGCCCAGCAAAGCATGGTGGGCAGAACTACTGGCTCAGCGCCGAGATAGCCGGTGGGGAGGAACTCGCCACAATCTTCTCTGAGGTTCTCGGGCGCCCGATACGCTGCGACTACAAAAAGCCTGAGGACTTCGCTGCGACGATGGAACTCACTGGCGACTACAGCGTTGAACCTTGGTACGCCGCGGGAGCGTTGGAGTTCCTGAAGCAATTCTCAGACGGTCGTATGGGCGACTTCGGAACCGTCAGAGACGATACTCCGTACCTGACAGGAGAAAAGCCGCGGAGTCTCCGGCAATGGGCCCAGGATCATCGCTTACTACTGTGTCTCAGCATCTCGACTGACTACGGGCTTCCAGATCAAGCGAACGCATGACGGGAAGCTAGCGCTTCGCATCGATCGGCGTGACACAACCTGACCGAACGATAGTCGGAGTTGTTTTGAATTGAGAAAGGTAGCGTACACCCTATGACTCACTTGTTTGATCCTCTCGCGATTCGGAATATTACGTTTGCGAACCGCGTATTTGTTGCACCTATGTGCCAATACTCCAGCACGGACGGATACGCAAGCGACTGGCACTTCGTGCATCTGGGCAACCGGGCAGTAGGCGGTGCAGGACTGGTGCTTACCGAAGCAACTGCCGTTCTTCCCGAGGGCCGGATCAGTCCGCAGGACTTGGGCATCTGGATGGATGATCACATTGAACCGCTGGCTCGAGTCGTGCGGTTTATTCATGAGCAAGGGAGCGTGGCTGGGATGCAGTTGGCGCATGCCGGTCGCAAGGCCAGCACTTACACGCCCTGGGCTGGCCACGGAACGGTGCCCGAAAGTAAAGGGGGTTGGAAGAATGTCCTTGCGCCGAGCGCATTGCCTTTGACCGAGAGCTATTCGATGCCGCGAGCGCTCTCTATCGACGGCATCAAGAGCATCGTTTCGGCTTTTGCCGCCGCCGCACGCCGTGCCTGCGAAGCAGGCTTCCGTGTCATTGAAATTCACGCCGCTCATGGATACCTGATTCATGAGTTTCTGTCGCCTCTCAGCAATCACAGGACAGATGCCTATGGCGATTCATTTGAGAATCGCACTCGAATATTGCGCGAGGTTGTTGCCGCCGTTCGAGGCTCGTGGCCGGAGCGAGCGCCGCTGTTCGTACGCATTTCGGCAACTGATTGGATCGACGGCGGATGGGATATTCAGCAGTCGGTTGAACTCGCCCGCCAACTGAAGGAACTTGGAGCGGACCTGATCGATTGCTCTTCTGGAGGGAATGTACCGGACGCAGAGATACCGGTCGGGCCAGGTTATCAAACGCCGTTTGCGGAGCAGATCCGTCGGGAAGCCAACATCCTGACCGGTGCGGTGGGGATGATCACATCACCCATTCAGGCCGAGCACATCATGGTTACCGGACAGGCGGATGCAGTCATCATCGCCCGAGAACTCCTGCGAGATCCGTATTGGCCATTGCGGGCGGCGCGTGAGCTGAAGCGGCCAATTTCGTGGCCGGTCCAATATCTCGGAGCTGCGCCGGAAGGCTCACAAGCCCGCGTTCCGATAGACCTGAAGAGTCTGGAGTCCTGTTTCGAGGAACAACACGCGATTCTTGAGGGCTGACCTTCGGCCAATCCAATGCCGGAGACCAACCACCTGAAACACGATTGAATCGGCAACTCGCCGAAGAACATTGGAAACATAGCCGCTCTTGGATATCGGATTCCGTCGTAAGTCACCCCACCTGCGATGGTTGCCAAGAACTGTGTTGTGAATTACTCTTCCCCCATCGTTGCAACCAACGGAGCGCAGCAGGTACATCAACTCTCAGTGGCGCTCAGATCCCGGAAACTCTCGCACAATGTAAATACGAGAACCACTGCCGGTCAAAGTGTCGTCCTTCGAACACTACTGGATGGGTACGAATCGCGACGTTCTATCTCTCATCCTGGAGCTCCCGCCAGTCATTTGTATGTCAAAATCAGTGCCATTGCTGCTGTCTCTGGTAATCCCGATCTACAACGAGGCTCAGGTCATTCCCCTCCTGCTGTGTTCGTTACGCGAGACGCTTGCTCAACGAACAGAATTTTGGGAGATCATCTTTGTCAATGACGGCAGCTGCGATCTCTCCCTCCAACTGCTTAGCGAAGCGGCCATCGACCCGCGAATCAAAATTCTCTCTTTCGCCCGTAATTTCGGTCACCAAACCGCCATTACCGCCGGCATGGACTTTGCAGAAGGCGATGCAGTGGTGGTGATGGACGCCGACTTGCAGGATCCGCCAGAAATCCTGCACGAGATGATCACCCAGTATTACAGAGGGTTTGACGTGGTATCGGCTCAGCGACTCACCCGCCAAGGCGAAACGGTCTTCAAGCGCACCTCCGCGCGGTTGTTTTACTGGTTGATGCGGAACATGGTGGATGCTCGCCTCATTCCGGAGGTCGGCGACTTCCGTCTTTTCAGCGGACAAGCCATTCTCGCGCTTCGCTCTCTCCGCGAGCAGCATCGTTTCATGCGCGGCTTGGTTGCCTGGCTCGGCCTACGCGAGACGATCGTGCCGTTCCACCGCAAACATCGCGTTTGCGGTGAAACCAAATATCCGCTATATAATATGCTCA
>JAOAPQ010000492.1 GCA_025462965.1 Bryobacterales bacterium | reverse complement strand
TCGGACGCAATGCCACTCAGATAAACGTACTCACCAGGTCGGGCGGCAACCAGTATCACGGCGCGCTGTTCGAATTCCTGCGAAACGATGTCCTCGATGCGCGGCCATACTCTTTCACCACGAACCACGCCGCCAAGAGTCCGTTCAAGTGGAACCAGTACGGTTACACCATCGGCGGCCCGGTTCGTATTCCAAAACTCTTCGATGGCCGCGACAAGCTCTTCTTCATGTCTAACTACGAAGCTTTCCGCCAGCGGCAGACTTCGCAGGGCAGCTACACCGTGCCGACGGCCGCGCAATTCGCAGGCGACTTCAGCGGCATCTCAAACGTTATCTATGACCCCGCCACGCGTGTGAAAAATGTCGATGGCACCCTTACCGCATCGCCCTTTGCCGGAAATATCATCCCGAAGAGCCGGTTCGACACTGTGTCCTCGAAGTTCCTTCAATACTATGCGCCTGCGAACATCGCATCGCGCAATAACAATTTTGTACGCCCCGATGCTGCTCCGATAAACAAAGATCAATTCATCCTGCGGATGGATTACGTGGAGTCGGCCAGATCGCAATGGGCCGGCCGGTATAGCTGGGGCGACGAAAACCAGGCCAACCAGGGCCTCACTCTCGATGGGACCAAGGTCATCACCAACTTCGAGCAGTACATGGGCTCGAACACCAGGACCCTCACGCCCACGATCATCAACGAAGCCCGCTTCGGTTACACACGCTTCTTCAACTCCATCGGCACGTTCCTCGCCACCGCAACCAATGTGGTCGATACTCTTGGCATTCCCGGCCTGAAGGGCGGCGACCCGGTGCAGTGGGGCATCCCGAACGTGACGCTGGCCAACTACAGCAGCATCGGCGACAGCACCGAAGGGCCGTATGCAAACAACAACAATTCGTTGCAGTTCGTCGATAATCTTTCGATCATCAGGGGATCGCACACTGTCCGCTTCGGGGGTGAGTTCCGCCGGGATCATTACAATCAAATCGGCAACCAATTCGCGCGCGGCCAGTTTACGTTTCAGCCCAATGCGACCCAGAATCCGGCAAACAAGACCGGCGGAGATTCATTCGCGGAATTTTTGCTTGGCCAGCTTTACCAATCCGAAGCCGCTGTCGCCGTCGGCAACGCCAAATACCTGCAGAATAGCTTTGCTATCTATATCGACGACACTTGGAAACTCACGCCGAAGCTGACCCTCGCTCTTGGTCTGCGCTACGAGAACACGCCGCCTTATTACGACACGCTCGGCAACCTGTTCTCCGTCAGCCTGCCCTACTTCGACACCACCCCGAATGTAGCCGACCAGAGCCGCTATCCGGCCTTCATCCGGCAGGGCACCGGGACCGATCCGTACGCCGGCATCGCTATTCGTTGGCCGGCGATCAAGGTGATCCAGGATGGCCATCTGGGAAACCGGCTGGTTGCCCGCGACAATAATGACTTCGCTCCTCGTATCGGCATTACCTACTCACCGAACGCGAAATGGGTGGTGCGCGCCGGCGGCGGCATTTTCTATAACCAGGACACCGGTAACCCGCGCTTTGATATGGCGCGCAACATTGCCGGACGCATCCGAACCAACGCCAGTCTGGACACGCCAAATCTGCTCTGGAGCGACGCGCTGTCCAGCATAGCCGGCGGCGGGGTGGCGAATGTAACCACGCCCTACGCGTTCGCAAACCTTTACAACCGCCGCACACCTTACACGATGGAGTACCTGGTCAATGTGCAGCGCGAACTCGTGAAAGATATCGTCGTGGAAGTCGGCTACCTCGGCTCGATCAGCCACAAGCTCGAGTTCCTGCGCGCAGTCAACGAATCTGTGCCGGGCGCGACCGGCAGCGTGAACAGCCGCGCGCCCTATCCGAATTTCGGGCGCATCCAATTGGTAGATAACTCCGGCAATGCCAACTACAATGCGGGCAGCGTGAAGCTTACGAAACGCTACAGCGCGGGGCTCACGCTGCTTACCTCGTACACGTACGCAAAGTCCATCGATAATTCAAGCGGCATACGCGTCCAGGGCCAGGACACGCTCTTCCCCCAGAACAGTAACTGCGTTCGCTGCGAACGAGGCCTCTCCGCGTTTGACACGCGACACCGTTTCGTCAGCTCTGCTCTCTATGATCTGCCGTTCGGCAAGGGACGTCGGTTCGATCTCAACAATTCGTTCTTCAACGGAGCTGTGGGCGGCTGGCAGGCCGGCGCGATCTGGACTGTCCAAAGCGGATTTCCCCAAACAGCGACCATCGGCGGCATCGACCGCTCCGGGGCCGGTGGCCTTTTCGACCGTCCGAACGCCACAGGTATCAACCCCAACAGCTCCAACCCCACGCCTTCCGGCTGGTTTAATTCCGCGGCGTTCGTGCTGCAGCCCGCCGGCACCTTCGGCAATGTAGGACGAAACACGCTGATCGGACCCAAGCTCTTCACGCTCGATTTTTCTGCGCATAAAGAATTCCGGATCCCCCGCCTGGAGCAACATCTGCTGCAGGTGCGTTTCGAGGCCTTCAACGTGATGAATCATCCGGTGTGGGGAGCGCCGAACAGCAATACCCAGTCGGTAGGCTTCGGCACCGTCACCGGTACCGCGGTGGCCATGCGCCAGCTGCAACTCGCACTCAAGTACGTATTCTAAAGGCCATCGGGAGGGAAGCACGTTTCTCCCCTAGAGCCCCTGTTTTGATAGCATTGAACAACACTCCGCCTGAACGGCGGCAGAAGGACCATGCAGCTGAGAGTCAGCCCCACCCGGTTGAGGGGAAAACTCGCGCTAGCCGCCGCGCTTCTCTTCGCGAGCGCAGGTACTTCTTTCTGCGCTTCTTCTTCTGACACCGCCGAGCAGTTCGAGCTCAAGATCCACCCCCTGCTCGCGAATCGCTGCTTCGTCTGCCACGCCTCTACCGCCATGGGCGGCCTTTCGGTGGACAGCCGCGAAGGCTTGCTCCGGGGTGGAAAATCCGGTCCCGCGATCGTCCCCGGAGACCCGGAAGCCAGTCTCCTGATCAAGGCTGTCCGTCAGACCGACGACAAAATCAAAATGCCGATGGGGCAGGGGAGAATCCCGGACTCCGAGATTGCCCTCCTCTCCGACTGGGTGAAAGCCGGAGCTTTCTGGCCCGAACAGAAAGCGACGGCG
>JAOAPQ010000428.1 GCA_025462965.1 Bryobacterales bacterium | reverse complement strand
CGAGAGGCCGGTGAAGCGGTTGGCGCTGGGGGCGGCGATGGGGATTCCGGCTTCGCGGAGCAACTCCAGCGCTACCGGATGAGCGGGCATGCGAAGGCCGACGGTGGGGAGCCCGGCGGTGACGATGACGGGGATGGTGGGATGTTTCCGCAGGACGAGCGTGAGGGGTCCGGGCCAGTAGTGGCCAGCAAGTGTATGGGCCGCACCCGGCCATTCCAGCGTGAGCGATTTGGCCATTTCCAAGGAGGCCACGTGGACGATGAGCGGGCTGGTTTGCGGGCGGTTCTTACGCTGGTAGATTTGCGCGACGGCGGCCGCATCGAGCGCATTGGCGCCGAGCCCGTACACAGTTTCGGTGGGAAAAGCTACGAGGCGTCCGGCGCGTAAAGCCTCCGCCGCGGCGAGAAGGTCGTTCAATAGGGGATCACCACGAATTTGAATCTCTCCGGGGGGAAGTCCTTGGTATTGCGGGTCACGAGCTTTAATTCATGTTCATGCGCGAGCGCGGCCTGGAGCGCGTCCGGCAGCTTCCACTTATGCTCGCGGCGGAGCGCGGCGGCGCGATCCGCGATCTTCGGGTCAATGGAGAGCGCGGGGAAAACATCGAGAAGGCGCAAGATGGGAACGGCCTGTTTGGTTTCGTACGGAACAAGCACCTCGGCCCGTGTGATGACTGAAACCGCGGCAGAGTTGCGCGCTTTCGAGATGTAGTCAGTGGCTTCGGCGCGGCCGTTCAGGTGATCGATCAGGATCACCGAATCGAGCAGGTATTTTATTCCCACTCAGAGCGCACGCGCCGCTGGTACGCCAAGCCGTCACCCTCGCGCCACGTGCCGCTGGTCTGGTGGAGCAGTTCGTCGAAAGATTTTTCTTTCTCCTCGCGCATATAGCGAATGGCGATGCGGACCACTTCGGTCATCGGCTTGCCGGAGCGTTTGGCTTCCTCATCCAGCCATTTCTTTTCTTTCGGATCGAGACTGATTACGGTGCGGGTCATGGGTGCTTGCCTAGGGAAAGTATAGCACGGTGGAATGGTGATATCGTATTTGGATTTGATATCATCCTGTGGGACTCGCGTGATACTCTGAAGTTGCCGTGGATATCGATCTCGACACATTAAAGAGTGAAATCTTGCAATACCTGGAGGCGGCCGGTTTCGCGGTCTTTCGCAGCCATCCGGGGGAACTGGAAGGGCTGCCCCTGGTCTGCTGGGATTGCGAGCGTTTTCCCGATTACCGCATGTTTCTGGAGACCGCCCAGAAAGTGAATGCACGGTTGATCCTGTTTGCGGCCCGGGAGTTCGAGGGTTCGGAAATCGAGGAGGAACTCGAAGCCTTAGAAGATTGCGACGTGACACGCGAGGACCGGCGTGAGTACGAGCGAAGGCTCCGGGAGTTTCGTAAGTACGAGGGCGTGACCTGCTCGCTGGAGTTGGGTTTTGACCACAACTCGCGGGTGTACGTCTACGAGGTCCGCCCGGACTGGTACGACGAATTTCTGGAGCTGTCCGACGAGATCGCTTCCAACCTTCCGTCCACTGGAGGAGACGAGGAAGAAGGCGATTCCGGTATGGGCGGCTTCTATTCCAACAACTAGCGTGGCCTCGGGTGCGGCGGCGGCTCCGCAACGGATGCGGAAGCGCTGGATTCTGCCGGAGGCACCGGATTGCGCGCGGGGGCTGGCGGCGGAGTTGTGCGTACCGCTTGCGATCGCGACCTTACTGGCGCGGCGCGGCTTGGGCGACCCGGCGGCCGCGCGCGAGTTCCTGAAGCCCAACCTGGCGGCATTGCATGCGCCTGCCGCGCTGCTGGACATGGATCGCGCGCTAGCGCGTTTGCAACGGGCGATACGCGATCGCGAGAAGATCCGGATTCATGGCGATTACGATGTGGACGGAATCACCTCCACGGTGATTCTGAAGACCGCGATCGAGATGGCCGGGGGCCAGGTCAGCTTTACAATTCCGCACCGGCTGAAGGAAGGCTATGGGATACAGCTGGCTGCCGTGGATCTATGCGCGGCGGACGGCGTAACCCTGATGGTGAGCGTGGATACGGGCATTCGCGCGGCGGAAGTGGTGCGGCGCGCGCGCGAGCTTGCCATCGACGTGATTATCACGGACCACCATTTGCCCGAGGCGGAGATTCCGGACGCTCTGGCGGTGATTAATCCGAACCGGCCGGGGTGTTCTTATCCGAACAAGGATCTGTGTGGCGTAGGGGTTACTTTCAAGCTGGTGGAAGCATTGCTCTCGTCGCTTGGATGGGAGCCGGCGCGCCTCGCGCGTATATTGGGTTCGTTTTTGAAGCTGGTGGCGATTGGAACGGTAGCGGACGTGGTTTCGCTCACCGGGGAAAACCGGATCATCGTGAGACATGGTCTTGCGGGATTGGGCGACGTTCGGAACCATGGACTTCGCGCGCTGTTCGAAGTGGCGAAGCTGGAGCCGGGATGCGCACCCACGGCACGGCATATCGGATTCCGCGTGGCGCCGCGCATCAATGCCGCGGGGAGGATGGCGAGCGCGTCCGATGCGGTGGAGTTATTTCTGACGCAGGATGCCGGCCGGGCGCGGGAGATCGCGGCGCAACTTCATGAGTTGAACACCGCGCGCCAGGCGGAGGAAGCGGCGGTGGTGGAGGCGATCCTCGAAGAGTGCGCGCGGCAGCCCATAGGGGAGGCGCATTTCGCGCTGGTTTTCTGTGCGGAGAACTGGCATCGCGGGGTGCTCGGCATTGTCGCGAGCAGGTTGGTGGAGCGCTTCCACCGACCGACTTTCGTGCTGGGCGAAGAGAACGGCGTGGCGCAGGGATCCGGCCGCAGTATCGCGGGATGCCATCTACTGGACGCACTTGACGCCATGCCCGAGATCTTCGTGAAGTATGGCGGCCACAGCCATGCCGCCGGGTTGACGATGCCGGCCGAAGCTGTGGGCAATTTCCGGGAGCGCTTCAATAGTCACGTGGCGGGGATTCTAAAGCCGGAAGACTTGCGGCCGTCGCTCACCGTGGATGCCGTGGTCTCGCTCGACGACTTGAACGACCGGCTGTTTCAGGACCTGCAGATGTTGGAGCCGTTTGGGTCGCAAAATCCGGAACCGGTGTTCGCGGTGCTGAACGTGGAAGTTTCGGGACCCCTGACGCTCATGAAAGAGAAGCACGTGCGTGTGCCATTGCGACAAGGCTCGCGAACGATATTTTTCAAGGGTTTTCACTTTGCCGAGCGCGCCGCGGAGTTGCAGCCCGGCGCGCGCATCGATGTGGCGTTCACGCTGGAAGAAGACCGGTACCGGCAGAGCTGGTCAGCCGTGATGAAGGATGTACGCGTTTCCTAGGCGGCAAGCTTCGCGAGGTCTCCTTTTGTACTGGAAGGGTTATATATACACACCAGGGTCGCGCGGTCCGACTTAGAATCAGGACATGAATGAACTGGCACCAGCGGCGGCGATGGGCGCGGCTGCGGGTTTACGGAGCTTCACTTCGCCCGCGGCGCTGAGCAGGGCGGCGGTGGCGGGCTTGCTGAAGATTGAAGGACGGCCACTGGCTGTTTTCAGGTCGCGCCGAGGATCGAAGGTGCTGATGGCGCTGGCGATCGCCGAGCTGGTCGGCGACAAACTTCCTTTCATGCCGAGCCGTCTGGCGCGACCCGGGCTTGCCGGACGGCTGATTTCCGGCGCCATTTGCGGGGCTGCCATCAACTCAAGCCGCGGGCGTTCCGTGCTGCGCGGAGCGCTGGCCGGGTCGGCGGCGGCCGTTGGAGCGACGCTAGCCGGTTACCACTTGCGGCAGGCGCTGGTGAAGCGCTACGACATTCCGGACAGGACTGTGGCACTGGCAGAAGATGCCATCGCGCTGGGAACGGCCTTCGTAACCGCCGCGCTCCTCAAGCCAGCCACTGACGAACGAGTTCCTCGGGATTCCCAGCAAGATCGACAGGCTGCTGGCGGGTCTCCTTGCCGGGCTCGATGAATAGCGCGGTGACGCCCTGGGGCGTCGGCCGAAGTTCAAGTTTGCGCTCGCGTGCCTCCAGCTTGAGCGTGGTTCCAATCCACGCGATATAGACTTTCGCTCGCATTTGGAAGCCGATCCGCGTCGCCTGCTTCAGGAGTTCCTGCGTGTACGGCCCGTTTTTAAGCTTCTCGGCCCATGGTGATGCGGCGATAGCGGCCCTGCGCTCGGCATCGCGCTGCTGGCGGTCGCTAGAGCCGCGCTCATCCTGCGATTCGAGGCTCTTGAGGCTGTTCTCCAGATTGTCGAGAAAACTCATGTCCTTTCATTTTGCGCCATGCGGTGTAATGTGCGTATGTCGTGTTTGCGAATAGCCGCTTTGGCGCTGCTTCCTTTGGGACTTCCCGCACAGATCGGACCGAAGCTTCCCGTCCTGATTGTGGACGGAATGAACAATCATGATTGGCAGGCGGGTACGCGGGGCGTGAAGGCGATCCTGCTCGCGACCGGGCGCTTCACGGTGGACGTGAACAGCGCACCCGGGCAGGGAGTGGAGTTTTCGAAATACAGAGCGGTGATTGTGAACTTCAACGGCGGGCACAAGGAGGACGGAGTGCGCTGGCCGAGGGCGGTGGAACAGTCGCTTGACGTGTACGTGCGCGGTGGCGGGGGCTTGATCGTGCTGCATGCCGCCAATAACGCGTTTTTGAAATGGCCGGAGTGGAACCAGATGATCGGCCTTGGCTGGCGCGACAAGAGCTTCGGGCCGGGGATCGTGATCTCGGACGACGGCCAGGTGGTGACGGTACCGGCGGGCAGCGGGCTGAATCCGGGCCATGGGCCGCGACACGATTTTCAGATTCGCGTTATCGACGGCAAACATCCGATCACGCGAGGGATGCCGACTTTGTGGATGCATCCTTCCGAGCAGCTCACGCATGGGCAGCACGGACCCGCGGAGGGCCTGACGATCCTGACATCCGCGTGGTCGAAGGACGTGAAGGAGAACGAACCGATGGATTGGGTGCGCGACTGGGGCAAGGGCCGGATCTACGTCACAATGCTCGGGCATACGTGGAAGGGTGAGCCGAATCCCGATCTGGACTGTGTGGGCTTTCAGATACTGTTCAGCCGCGGCGTGGAATGGGCGGCGTCGGGCCGGGTGACCATTCCGATCCCGGCGGATTTTCCGAAGCCGGACCAGATCTCGCTCCGGCATCTCGGTTTGTGACGCCGAAGCACACAATAACGATCGTGTGTCTGGCCAACTCGCGCAAGCACTCGGGCCGGTGTGTCGCGGGGAAAGAGTTTTCGGGTGGACGCGCGGGCTGTTGGATCCGACCCGTGAGCAGACTTGACTTACAGGAACTTTCCGAAGAGGACATGCGCTATGAGAATGGCGAGTATCCGAAACTGCTGGATGTCATCCAGATTCCGGTGACGGAGGAAGCACCGGTTGGCTGCCAGACGGAGAATTGGATTATCGATCCCTTGTTCTACTGGGTCCGAACCGGGAGGGCGGGCTGGCAGGAGGCGCACGGGGCCGTTGACTCTGTCCCTGCGAATCTTTGGATCAATGGCTTCTCGAGCATTCACGGCATGAACGATCGCTTCCCGGAAGACCGAGCGCGGGAACTCAGTGGTTCACTGCTCCTGGTACAGCCTGAGGGGATGATGATTCGGGTCGGTGTCGAAGGAGCGGCACACAAGCGCAAGGTGCGCGGCGAATTTCTACACAATGCGAGGCGGTATCAACTGGCCGTGACCGATCCGGAAGTGGAAAGCGCGTTTCTCGCGAAGCACGACGGCGAGTACTCCATTCTTGACGATTGCGTGTTGACGCTGAGTATCTCGTTGCCCTTCGAGGGGTTCTGTTACAAGCTGATCGCGGCGGTGATTACAGATGTACGGGCGTGATACCGGGCCAGTGCCTACCGAGATAGTCGATAACCAGCCGGCGGTGGCACTGGTCGGCCGTGGGTTCGCTGCAAAGTAGCACGGTCGGCGTCTCGAAGGTGTGCGGGTTCAACACCTGCTCGATGTGGCGCTCGGCCATGAGGTCCAGAAACAGGCGTTCGTAGTCGTCCCAGCTTCCGCGTTGCTTCTTGTAGGCGTCCAGCATCTCCCGCGTGGGGGCGAGAAGCGTTTCGTGGACGTAATCAGCTCCAACGATTTCGCGAAGGAAGAAAGCGAGGTCATCGCGCTTTGCGAAACCGGCGAGTTGCGACACATTGTTGAGCCGCACGTCCATGAGCCGCGTGACGCCGGCGTTCTTCAGGAGGCCGAAAAACTGCGCGGCCGTTTTTTGGGTGAAACCGATGGAGTAGATTTCCACTGCGCTTCTTTCAGCTCTTCGAATAGTCCTAACTGTGCGTCCGACGGCTTCTCGAGGGATGCGGCCAGCGTGTCCTCATCCATCGTGCTCCCATCCTGACGGATGTGGATTACCTCTACTCCACGCTCGTGCAGGACGCGCCCGACGAGGAGACGGCGGTGGCACGCGGCCGGATTCTCCTCACTGCAAAGGAGAGCCGTGCGGAACTCGCGGATGCCGCGCTCGAGACGCCCGATTCCCTCCTGAAACAGAGGGGTTTCGGCGACCAGGTAATACAGAACGTGACCGTTCTTGTCATAGAACTCGGAACCTGCGGGGCGTCCGCCAAGTTCGCGACCGAAGAACACGTATTTGATGCCGGCGGCGAGCAGATCGTGCTTGAGCGCGGCGTCCGAGAACTGCGGGGAATAGCGCGAGTAAGGCATGGAGCGGGTATCGACTACCACTTCGATTCCATGCTGTTGGAGCAGAGCAAGAAAAGCTTCAGCAGTGTGGGTGGAGTGGCCTATGGTGAAGATCCGCGCCCGATCTGAAGCCGCGCCGCTCATGGAGAACTCCATGTTAGCAACCCTTTGGTATCATCATTCCACTTTGCGCAATTTACTCGTTTATGCCGCGATCGCGGCGTCTTTGGTCGCTGGAAACTGGCCGCAAGCCGCCGGTCCGGAGGGAACATGGCGGCTCCCTTCCGCTACGTCGGCTCCGGTATCCTGGAGCGTCGCGCTGGACAAGAACATTGTCTGGCGTACGCCGATGCCGAACGGCGGGCAGAGCGGCGTTGCGGTTTGGGGCGACAGGCTGTTTCTGACGACTTTTCCTGAATACAAGGCGGGCGACCCGAAATTCAGCGCAGTGATCATGGGTCACTGTGTGGACGCGAAGACGGGGAAGATACTGTGGTCCGTGCGGCTGGAGGGTTCGGTCAAGAGTCCGATGATGTATGCGTATAGCGATTCCACTTCGCCCTCACCGGCGACGGACGGCAAGCATGTCTGGTTCACGAACAACAGCGGCGAGATGGCGTGCTTCGATTTCAAGGGAAAAGAGATCTGGCGGCGCAAATTTCAGCCCTGGGGCGAGCCGTATCCGTTCAACAAGCAGCACGAGCCGATTCTGTTCGGCAACCAGATCATCAATGTGGAGCCGCTGGATGGCGCTCCGCCCGCAAAGGCCGGGTGGAATTATCTGCGCGGAATCGATAAGAACACCGGCAAGACGTTGTGGATCGCGGAGGACGGGACGACCACTTACTGCACCTCGGTGTTCGGCAAACTGCCGAACGG